>CALKJE010000391.1 GCA_937995675.1 uncultured Saprospiraceae bacterium | reverse complement strand
TTAGAAAAATGATAAAGGTATTTGACGACAATTATTTTATGCGCCAAGCATTATTGGAGGCTGAAAAGGCTTATGAATTGGGCGAGATACCAGTCGGTGCGGTCGTGGTAAGCAACGAACGGATCATTGCTCGGGCTCATAATAATACAGAACAATTGACGGATGTTACTGCTCATGCAGAGATTATTGCTTTGACGGCAGCGTCAGGCTATTTGGGAAATAAATACCTAGAAGATTGTACGCTTTACGTTACGTTGGAGCCTTGCGCGATGTGTGCTGGAGCATTAGCTTGGGCGCAATTGGGACGATTGGTGTATGGAGCAAGTGACGATAAAAGAGGCTTTATGCAATTTGGCAAACGCATGTTACATCCTAAAACGAAAGTTGAATTTGGTATTATGATGGAAGAGTCAAAATTATTAATGACTAATTTTTTTCGAGATCGTAGGAAAATGGTGTAAAAAAAGCCCCGGGGGGTTATTTCCCGGAGCTTTAATGACTAAAAATAAACGGGGGATTATCCGCCTATTTCGCCATTTTTACTAGCAACATTTGGTTTGCTTTTTAGTTCGTCCAAAACCTTTCTGATAATAAGTGTTTCCTCTTCTGCGCCCATTTTGATATTGATTTTATAAATACCTTCGTGTTCATTTTCTAAATCAAAAAATAAGCTATTAAGTCCAGGAGTAACTGATTGTTCTACTTCTTTAATTGATTCACCAGTTAGTGAACAAAGTTGATATTCGATCACTCCTTCTTCTGAAAAATCAATGGCAACTTCAAATTGTTTGACCGTTTCCGGACTACTCATTGACATGACCATAAATTTATTGTCCATTTTTTTGTGTACTAGAGCGGTTTGTGAATAACTAGCAGTTCCGTCTTCATCGATTTGTTTTAATCGATAATAAGCTTTCTGATCGTTGATTCCAATATCCATAAAATGGTAAGGTGTTTCTTCGTTTGATAATCCGGCGGCATCTACTCGACCAATATCTTCGTAGCTAAGGCCGTCCAAAGATCGTTGAATAATAAATCTTTCACTATTTAATTCTAGGGATGTAGACCATTCTAACATATTCCCGATCTGTAATTCAGCACCCGAAAGCGGTAGTGCGTAAGTAACTTCCGCATTTGAGTTAAATGCAATAAAAACAAATAAAATTGCGGAGAAAAAAGATTTAAACAATACCTTTGGCATAAAGTGTTTTCTCATCGTGGTAAATTTATTTTGGTGATTGTGTGTGGTTTCTACTTAGGCTTAGCAGACATAGTATGTCCGTTAAGATATCGTTAAACAGTAGAGTGTGGAAGTGGAAAGACTTATATATTTCGTTACTTACTTAATCGCAACAAACCTTATTTATCACAAAACCCATTGAAGTTATGAAACAAATACTGTATAAGATCTTTCTGTTTGGTAGTTTATTTGTCGTGGTTGGCTGTAGTCCTCGGCTTTCTCCGTTTACTCAGCAACTATATGACAGCAATAATTGGACCGAAGATGATTTGAAACAAGTACAATTTTATCTTTCTGATGATGTTATTTTACGTCGAGAAGCAACGAGCGGAAATTCTCGGATTGAAGGAGGCGAAATAAAAATGGTAGATGGACGGAAAGTAGAAGAAATAGTGATCCGTAAAAAAACACCAGGTGTGCTTGTTTTTATGCCTAAAGAAAGGCGTTTTGCCGTTAGTTTTGAGACGAGTGATGATCGTTTTTTGATGTTTGGCCCGAATCCTAAAGCAGGAAATAGATACATACTTTTGGCTTCTGAATGGAAGCGAAATCGTGGAAAGGTGACCTATGATGGAAAGCCTTTTTATACGCCTTCCTCTAGTGCCTATGCAGCACTAATGGTGGATTTGAAAAAGGTCCGAAAGACCTCTGTAAAAACCAGAACCGCTAAAGGAAGAAAAATAGATTAGTAGGCTTTTTATTTACGAGAAATTCCTTTTAAGAAAGGGACAAATTTAAAATTTCCTAGTTCTTTTTCCTCAAAATGCTGTTGGTCCAATCGAGTGATCAACAGCATTTTTTGTCCTTTTTCATCTCCAACGGGCACTACGAGTTTTCCACCGACCTTTAACTGCATTTTAAGTGCTTGTGGAATTTCTGGAGCGGCGGCGGTTACCAAAATTTTATCAAAAGGCGCAAATTCAGGTAAGCCTTTATAGCCATCTTTAAAGTAAAATCGAATACCTGCGTATCCCATTTTTTTGAGACGTTGTTTAGCGGAAATATGCAATGCTTCGTGCCGTTCAATGGTGTAAACGCGCGCACCTAAGGTAGCTAATACTGCTGCTTGAAACCCCGATCCCGTCCCAATTTCCATTACACTCTCTCGCTTTTTTATATCTAATAATTCTGTTTGAAAGGCTACGGTAAATGGCTGGGAGATGGTTTGTCCTTTTCCAATTGGAAAAGCCTTGTTTTGATAAGCCCATTCTGCGAAAGCTTTCTCAAAAAAGAAATGACGAGGTATTTTTTCGAAGGCTCGTAAGACCGCTGTGTCTTTTATTCCTTTCTGCTTTAGTTCTTCGACTAATTTCTTGCGTAGGCCCTGATATTGATAAGTATCTTTGTAGTGTTCCAATTGTGAAAATTTGAATTAATTTGTCCGTAATTTAGTCAATTACGAGGTAAATTACTTTATTTTAATTTCAAACCTTTTTTTATGCTAGATAGTTGAGTCTTAACTTATTGAAGCTGTTTAAAAATGAAGCACAATGGTTGCGGACAAGTCATTGATAACGTGGATCTTCTGCTATTTTTATTTATGTAGCTTAGGCTACGGAAATAAAAATGAGCATCGCCCACATTATCAAGCACTTATCCTCACCTTTTGTGAACATTCTTAAACAGCTTCATTATCTCAACTGCATAGGAAGCCAAGATCAACGATTCAACAAAAACTAAAAAGCGTCTGTAATCTAGTCATAGATTACAGACGCTTTTTAGTTTTTCATTAAAATCTATCCGTTAAAAATATTGGATTGAGCTAATGGGACAGGTCTAAAGTGACATCTCATCCATTCTGGAACTGGATCTCCACTTTCGTTTACAAAGTGAACATTGCCATCATCCATGGCATTGTAAGTCCAGATATGTACTTTCCCTTTTCCACTAATATAAGAACCAAAGCGTAGGATATATTGAACTTCCCAACCTTCGTTTATTCTTTGAATATTAATATCATTTCCACCAATTTTTGGAATTCCTAAATCGATCGATTTTACACCTTCAATATTATAAAACTCATTAGCCAGTGCAGACATGTTTAGTGGTTCTCTAGAACGCAAGGTAATTGCATCGTTTTCGTCATCCCACTGAACGTGTTTGTCAATGATTAGATCATAGTCTTCGAGTAAGGCATTGAATTCATCACTATCCGTTTCACTGATACCATCTAATAATGGTTCGGCCCATTCAATTTCTCGATCAAAAATAATTACAAGGTGATCAATAGAAGGATTTGGGAAAGTGTGAACATTGCATTTAGAAATAGACTGCGCCGTTTCATTTTTTACATAAATGTTCGTTAGGATCTCGTAGATATTTTCTACGTTAGATTTTGGAATAATAATATTCTGATACCTTAAATCCTCTTTGCTGGCTTCGAGTCGGAGGGCGAGTCTGGCCGCATCTCGTTTGAACTTACGTGTCAAGCGCATGGGGACTTCGCTAACGGATTTTTTACTTTTAACAACTGGGTCACCGTTATTGGGAGCAATCCCAAATCCGTGTGCCATTATTCCCGAGAGGGGAAGAATAGTTGAAACCACCAAGAGTAAAAATAATCTAGTCATACTTTTTTGTGAATACATATTATCTTACTTATGAATCATAAATTACCCAATTGTCAATTTAGTTACTTGTCAATTTCTTTCGAAATTGTGACATTCTAACTTTCATTAAAAGGGTAGTATAGGTAGATTTTCACAGCACGTAAGTCAGAAACATGATAATAACCTAATAAGGTTAGATGAATCCATGATGAATAAAGCAAGGATTATTCCAAGTATAGTATGATTAAGTATAAGGGAAAGTTAAAAGTCGTAACATTTGGTTCCTTTTCCTCTACCAGAGGCAAACTTCCACGGACCCGTGCGAAAAGGATTGACTTTAAGGCCAAAGAAAACGTCGGCACCAGTGAACGTAGACCGGCCAATCCAGCTGCCTAAATTGTCTGAGCCAATGACGAACCAAGCCAATCGAACAGAGAATCCGGTCCTTAATTGTTGATAATTGCGTAAAATCAGTGATAAGGAAGCGGAGATCCATCTAGAATTATATCGAGGAGTAACCGCTAAGATATTATCTCTTCCAATGGCTTGAGCATTAAACTTTAGTCGTTGTACTAAGGTGGCATTGACGTAAAAATTTGGGTAAAATTGATAATCTGCTTGTAAGCTAGCCGCTGTAGGAAGTCCGATAGAAAAGCTATTTCCGACCCTAGAGGCCAAGGAATCTCCAAGTGTTTGCTGACTCAAAAGTTTTACATAGTCCGTTAAATCCGCAAATCCGCTATATTGATTGAGCGGCAAAGTGCCTAATGTAAGGTCATTTGGTTGAGCGATTTGGTGCAGCTGTGTATTTTTAGAAAAGTTGATTTTTCCAATATCAAGAATACTTGCTCCTAGTTTCCAAATATAACCATCTTCCTCTCCTTCGATAGTCATTACTGCGCCAACGTCGAAACTAAAACCTTGACCATTTCTTCGAACCGCTGGATCAATGTCCGTATTGGTATTTGAATCGGTAAAACCAAAGTTAATTAGACCGTTTTCTAATACTAAACTATCACCAGGTAATTGGGTGATTTGTAAGGTACGAGGTGTCTCGACAAAGGCTCCTTCATATCCAGAAAGATATTTGGCAGTAATACCAAAGCCTAATTTACCATTATAAGTAAAAAATGTTGGTGCAAAATTTATCCCAAATTCGCTCCATACCATTCCAGCTGCATTGCTGGGCGCAATATCAATGGATTCACCAAATGGAATACGATCAATATGATAAAAATCTGCATTAGAAGGTATTTTATGACTAGATCCTGCTGCTCGTAGTGCAGAAATAAAACTAAATGAATAACCATTATTTAGTTTAATACTAAAAGATGGGCCCATTAAATGCATAGAAGCCGAAGCATATTTTAATTTTTTATTATCAAAATAATCAAATAATAGCCATGATTCTTCTGTGGGCACATCATTGGGAACATAAACACCATTGATTAGATTATCGGGGTCTTTGCCATTTTTTATTAGATGAAATAGATGTGTATTACGGATATGGCCATAATTATTATCTATAAAAAATCCTGCACTTGCTAAATTAATGTCAAATCTAAAAGGAGAGGTAAGGTTTGCTGCAGGATTAAGAACAACACCGTTGACACCACTAAAATTATCTAATCGTAACCCTAATTGTTCTTGAGAACAAAGATTATAGTTGCTTAAAATAAAAGCTAAAAAACAAGAGAAAAGTAGTTGGATGTTCATCACATTATTTTAGAAAAAAAAGCTACTATGCTACTTAATCAATTCAAGTTTAAGTAGGTTAGTATCTTAGGAAGATAAATTATTATGCCAATGATCAACGCACCAAAAGCAGTTAATAGTACACCGGCGGCAGCAACATCTTTGGTTTTGCCTGCTAATACATGATATTCTGGGGAGACTAAGTCCGTAAGATATTCCAAAGCTGTATTAAATGCTTCGGCAGCTAAAACTGCAAAAATGCAGAGTATTATTAAGCACCATTCTATTTTGGAAAGACCTAGTATTCCACCTGAAATTAGTGCAATGATGGTGGCTACACCGTGAATACGGGCATTTGGTTGGGAAATGAATAAGTCTGCCAGTCCTTTAAATGCAAAGCGAAAACTATCAATTCTCTTTTTTAGGGTGGACATGTATTGTTATTATAATCCTTAAATTCTTCAGTTGATGAAGTGAAGGTGAGGTGATTTAATTTTGAACAATGTAAAAATTAAATTCCAGAGAAGCAATTTTAAAAGAGCAAAGCAAAGTTTTGAAAAAGATTTATTGTTCAATTGGAGAATTGAATTGATAAGCTCCTCTAATACCGATGTGTTCTGATGCTTGATTGGCAATCGATTCAAAATCAATGCAGGTTAGTTGATTAGAATGTAAGATGTAATCAACAGGGTTTTCAAATAATTGAGAAACAATTAATTTAGCTGTTCTCCGACTATCATTTAATCCAGCAGCATATTTCAAATCTTGTATTTCTCGACACCAAGGTGGTGCATAGAAGTCTCCCATGGTAATAACAGGAAGATTTACTTTATTAATATAATTACCGATTACTTCCAAATGTTGCTGCATGTGCTCATGTGCCGTTTGATAAAGTGGAGGAGTGGTGTGAGCAGCAATAAAATGTAGTGCTTTGTCTCCCTTTTCACAAGTCAGGGTACCTGCTAGGTTTGGAATGTTTTGATAGTAAAAAGTATCCATATTGAGCATAGGACGTTTGGAGTAGACCGCTATTCCAAAAGGATCCATTCGTACAATGCTAGATGAATGTGGGTATAATTCAGAAAGTTCCGCCTCTAAAACGGGAAGCCAGTCGGGAGTTAATTCCTGAATGGAGACAAGATCCGCATCCGCTTCTTTGATATTTTTAATTGTTTGCTCGTAGTCTGAACCCGTTGAAGAGAGGTTAAAGTGTGCAATATTTACAATTTCCGAATCTGTTACGATAGGAGCTTTCATCTCTGCGTTGGTGGAATATTTTAAAAATAAACACAATCCAGCACAACAGGCAAAGCTTGTAAATGTCAATTTGGGTTGTTGGAAATATAGAAAAATAAAACCTCCAACTAAGTAACCTAACATGATCTGAATAGCAAATTCACTTCCCATCTTGAACAAATAATAGTTAGGAGTGAATATACACAGAGCAGCCCCTAACACAATAAGTGCAGAGATAATTACTTGAATGTACCGATAACTTAGGATCTTAGTAACCATAACAGATTAAATATATTAAAATTTTATTTAATATAGAAGTTGTAGAGCTAAAATTTTTCTGGAGTTATAATTAGGCCAGTTTTAGGGGAATTAACATGTAGTTGTTGAGGTGCAAAGAATTAGAGAATATTAATATAGATGGAAAGTCTATAATAATGTAGTTCTCGAGTGCAACACAAACTTAAGCAAAATTCGGGTTCCATGAAAGTATTATTCTAATCTTCCTGCAACTACAATGGTTTCTTTGTCTGTTTGTACTCGTCCATCAGGATGAATAAACTCAGCAACTAAGACATAAATTCCAATTGTTGCCTTCTCTTCGTCATTTGTACTTCCATCCCATTTTAGACTTCCTTCGGTGGCAATTAGGGTCTGTTGATTGAGGTTTTTAACCAATCTACCCCGGGCATCATATATACGTACGTTGGCTATAAAACCTGGATCAGGGGTTTGGTAAGAGATAAGAAGTGCATCTTGAAAACCGTCTCCATCTGGAGAAATAGTTGTTTCTGCTAGCGAAATGAATTGGTTACCGCTAACCGTATTGGTTCGCTCTGAAAATTGAGAGTTTTTATAAGTAGGTGTTGCGAATCCTGCTGTTTCTGCCGCAGAAGCCCAGTTGCCAATATTTTGCGTAGCTGCGTTGAAATCAATTCTTTCTAAAGATGCACCGTTTCGATCATCTAGTAAGGCATTATGAAATTCACGCGTATAGGCCAGTTCATCTAATATCACTGATCCATCTGTGAATAAGACGACTTGGTCTTCATCATCGTCGTAGCTAGGTAGTCCAGTAGAGACCAATAGATTAGGATTTTCTACTTCATAACGGGCTAGAATATCTGCTGGATTAGGGGTTAACACAATATAGTCTTGTGGAAAAAATAGACAAGGTGTTTCCACCTCTTCATCAAATCCAATAGAATCGACGCCAATTCTTTTTGCTAAAAATAAATCTGATACATCTAATACTTTATCGCTTTTATTATAAAGTTCTATAAATCGGCTTCCATTGGTAAAAGGATTGTGCAATATTTCATTCATGACCACATCGCCTACCTCCATTCGTTCAGAAATAGCAAACCGTCCAGATTGAGTAGTAACGGAAGAATTATTTTTACAAGAGGTAATATCTACTTCGAGGGTATAAATTGTTGGAGTCTCTGCTGGTGTATTTAGGAAAAGACTTACTTCATTAAAAAGGGGAGGCAGTAAGACAGCACTTACGACAGAGCGGTCGGTAGGAGTAATTCCGTAGTTGCTTGGATCATTGGCAGTGGTTGGATCAAGTGCTTGGTCAAAACTTAAGATAACTTGGTTTGGATTTCGCCAATCCATATATACCTTAGTTAATTCTGGTCCTGTATTATTAGGTCTGCTTTGATCAAAAATATTATTTATGCTACCAGGGGTTCCACCGAGATCTGCAAAACTACTACTCCAATCTGGCGCTCCATTGGTACAAATATTATCAGGGTTGATGCGTTCTAAAGAATAACCTGCAGAACGACCATTGATAGACCAATCACTATCATATTCTACCACGTCAATGGTATTACCAATTGGATCTAATAATTTAAGAATCTCACCAGAATTGGTTAAGGTAAAATTATTTAATTTAATGATATCGCCATAAAGGCCAAAATCATCAAATTCTGCTTTTTGTAAAATAACATAAGCATCTGGAAGTAAAACGAAAAATGGTAACGTATTGCCACTGTTACTTCCTTCGTCGAAAGTATAGTTTTCTAAATTGATGGCCTTATCACTACGATTATATAGCTCTACATATTCTAATTCTGGTAAACCATGAGAAGGAGTAGGGATTGCGTATATTTCATTAATAAGAATATCATATCGCTCGGCAGGACTTGTTATAAAAAAAGCAAAAGAGGCAGTATTGTCATTCATAATATTATTACCAACACAATCGCTGACACCATTTATCGTAAGCTCATAATTTTGACGATCAACAAAACTAGTAGCAAAATTTGCAATAGCGATCGTACCTTCTGCATTGAGTGTGACCGAAGTTGGAGAAAGATTGCCCGGCGTTATTACATAACTAGTAGGGTCTTCGACTTCTGATGTTGACATGACCTCGCTGAAAACAATGCTTACTGTTACAGGAGAGATCGCGGTAGCAGAAATAACCGTTGGTGGTGTATTATCTGGTGTATTGTCTAATACCGAATTAACCCGGCCAGGTGTACCTCCATCAGGATCATTGGACGCAATCCAATTATCTGCTCCTACACAAAAGAGATTTGGATTAATCAATTCTAGTGTCCAACCACCCTCTTCTTTTTCGCTATCACGGTACCAATCATCTTGATAAAGAACCGTATGAATTAAATCGTTATCACTATTTTGTAAACTAACTCGATCTTCACCATTATTAAGAAGGGGTAAACTACCTACACCAAGTGTCGGCCCAAATCCAGTGAAGGCATTTGTATTTGCGGCGTCGCAGATAATCACATAACTATCGGGTGCTAGCACGTAGTTGGGAAGTGGGTCGGCATCATTATTAGCATCTGAAATGATAAAATTTTCTAGATTGATAAATTTGTCACTTCGGTTATATAATTCAACAAATTCAAAAAGTGGCAATCCAACTTCTGGAGCAGGATCGGCCATGATCTCGTTAATAATAATATCATTGGCTTCGGCAACGATGGTTTCAACAAAGAGAAAATTTTCTGTTTGATCACCAGCAATATTGTTTTCTACATCAGCAATTCCGGATGCCGTAATTGTATAATTGGAACCATTAACAAGCGGTTCTACGGTTAGTAAAACTCGAGCAGGATCGCTGCTATCAATGGTAGCGCTGATGATATTGGTAGCAGGAAGAAGACTATAGTTAGAACTCATCTCTGCCGTTGCTGGATCGAGCGGTTCATTAAACTGTAACGAAATCGCGGTGTTGTCATCGGCATTAGCCGCAATTAATACAGGAGGAGTAATGTCTGTAAAAAGCGGCGAAATTGAGATATCATCAAAGAAAAATTTATCTACTCTAGTAGAAGTATATTTATTACTAAAACCAAAATATTGCCCCGTTGGATGCGTACCATCAGTAATCATACCATAGGATTGAAAATTAGTACCTCCCGTTAAGTCTGCTAATAATTCCCATTCTTGATTTTGATTGCGAGTAACTCGTACCCGAATTTCAGGATCAGTAGCAGCACTTCCAGCAGGAGTACTTAGTAGAAGGGTAGAACCAACACCATCTTGACGATGAAATTCTATCGCATCGTCACCTCCACTAGCACCTACTTGCAAAAAATAAGCATCTTGAGGTCCTGTAAGATCTGATTGACTAGCGTTCAGATAGGCACGCATTTGGTTAGAGGTAGAAGGAGCAAATTCTAAACGAAAATAAAACTCCCAAGTTGTACTATCTGCGGTAGCTGCCGGAACGGATAGGTAAGAAGATCCTCCATCGGTGTCCTGATTTTGTAACTCAAAATTACTATTGACAATATACTTATTCATGTCTCCTTGCCAGGTTGGATCTTCCGTAAGATTACCGTCTGTAAAATTTTCGATAAATTGCGCTTGAAGGCAAAAAGTACCTAATAAGAGAAAGGTGGAAATAATATGTCTTTTCATAGTATCAAAAATAGCAAATATTCGTAAATGAGATTAACTTTGACCCTGTTAAGTGCTTCTCTTAACAAAAGGTGACAAAAAGGTCATCTAAAATTAAGTACACTGTGCATTAAGTTGCTTTGCATTTTAAAATGTTAATGAATTTATTGCAGAGTGTATTAAGTATCAAAAATTTAAAATTTTAAACTAAAATGAAATTAGCAGTTGTTGGAGTAACCGGTTTAGTAGGCACCGTTATGCAAGAAGTATTAAAGGAACGAAAGTTTCCGATCACAGAATTTATCCCTGTAGCTTCGCCTCGATCGGTTGGTAAAAAAATTAAGTTCGATGGAAAAACGTACAAGATTATTGGAATGGAAGATGCCATTGCAATGCGTCCTGATATCGCTATCTTTTCAGCTGGAGGTGGTACTTCTTTAAAATGGGCACCAAAATTTGCGGAAGTAGGAACCACCGTAATTGATAACTCTTCTGCGTGGCGGATGGATCCAAAAAAGAAATTAGTTGTACCAGAAATTAATGCGGATCAACTAACTAAAAAAGATAAGATTATTGCCAACCCAAATTGTTCCACGATTCAGATGGTGGCTGCTTTGGCACCTCTACATACAGAATTTGGAATAAAACGATTGGTTATTTCTACCTATCAATCTATTACTGGAACGGGAGTGAAAGCGGTCAAACAATATGAAACCGAGAAAAAAGGAAAAACTTTAGCCGCAGAAGATATGGCCTATCCTCATCCTATTTTTGGGAACTGTTTGCCTCACTGTGATGTTTTTCTAAAAAATGATTACACCAAAGAAGAAATGAAATTGGTTCATGAAACTCGAAAAATTCTTAGCAATAAAAAACTAAGGATTACCGCAACTGCAGTACGGGTACCAGTACAAGGAGGACATTCTGAGGCCGTAAACGTAAGTTTTAAAAAACCATTTGAAGTAAAAGATATTAAACGGATTTTGCGCAAAACCAAAGGAGTGACGGTGCAGGATAATGTAAAGAAAAATATTTATCCAATGCCTCGAACGGCACATAATCATGATGATGTTTTTGTGGGTAGAATTCGTCGAGATGATTCAGAAAAAAATGCGTTAAATCTCTGGATCGTATCTGACAATTTACGAAAAGGGGCAGCTACAAATGCCGTACAAATTGCAGAGTATTTGATGAAGAAAAAACTCGTTTAGACTTTTCTTTCATCAAAATCTTATAACCCTACTTGATTCTAATTTTAATAGGATATAAGGTAATATGTATAATAGTTTGATTTTCAATCTCTTTTTTATACTTTTATCGGACATACTGCACGAGAAACACTGATATTAAATGAAATTTTTAACAGATACCGTAATTATATGAAGACCAAGCTTGTGCTTTGGGGTACCAATGAAAAAGAAGAAAAAGTGCTAATCGCATTAGAACTTCGACCCAGCGATACGAAAGTAAATGTTTACACCTTTCCAGAAAGTTTAGCCACTGAGGAATTCGGCAAAAAGATGTTTGATGAATGGAGAAATGGACAAGCCGTCTTATTTCCGGAAGGTTATCAGACCATGGAGCGAGAACTTTCCCTCACAGAACCACTCTTACCAGATTCTTTAAAGGTAGAACGAGGTGACGTTATTCAACGTGCGCAAACAGAATGGCAATTTGTTGTTCTTTCAGAAAAACTAAATCAGGTTTATAAAGCTGAATTAGCAGAACTGAAAGAAAAAATCGAACAGCTCACTAGCTATGATTCCAAAACATGGGAAGCACTTAAAACTTTCTGGAGTAAAGTGCAAGGTCAAGTTCGAGATCGTAACCTTTTTCGCGATCACGCAAATAGCTTACGAGAAAATACTAATGAACTGTTTTCTAAAATGAAAGAAATGCGCGCAGCCTTGAATAAGGAGTTCGAAGGTATGTCACAAACGCATTTTGAAACTTTTAAGAATACATTAGGTGAATTAGAAGAGAAGGTTACTAAAGGAATGAACCTTTCTAATATTTTCAATGAACTAAAAGAGGTTCAAAAACAATTTCGAGAAACGAAATTCACGAAAGAACATCGCGCTAAAGTTTGGAGTAAATTAGATGGCCTTTTTAAAACTGTAAAGGAAAAGAAGTACGGTCCTGAAGCAGCAGGAGGAAACTCTCCTTCTGATAGACTTAGTAAAAGATATGATGGTTTGATGAATGCCATCGGTAAAATGGAGCATTCTATCCAACGTGATCGCAATGACCTTAAATATGAAGATCGAAAAATCGCCAATAGTGAAGGTCAGCTCGAAGCACAAATTCGTCAGGCGAAAATAAAAATGATCGAAGAGCGTATTCGTTCTAAAGAAGAGAAACTTGCCGATATGCACCGCACTCGACAAGAACTAGAAAAGAAGAAAGAAGCACAAGTAGAAAAAGATAAACGTCGAGCGGAACAGCAAAAAATTCAGGAAGCAAAAGAAGCGGCAAAAGCCAAGATAAAAGAAGAGATGAAAGCTGCTGAATCAGCACGAGAAGCACAAGGAGAGAAATTGGAAAAAGCGGCAGATGCGATCAAAGGTAAGCCACAAGAAACCAAAGTGGAAGAAGTCTTAGAAGCAGTTACTGAAACCGCATCCGAAGTCGGCGAACAGATTCGAGACACCATCGAAGATGCAGTTGATACGGTAAAAGCGATCGCTGAAGTAGTTGGTGGAAAAATTCAAGAAAAAGTTCAAGAGACGAAAGAAAAAATTCAAGAAACGATTGAAGAGGTAACAGAAGAAGCACCAAAGGTTGAAGTGGAAGAAATTGAGGAAGAGGAAGTATCAACACCTGCCGAAGCAATCAACGTGGTAGCTCCTAAAGCAGAAAAAGCAGGATTACCTGAAGATCTAAAGATCGTTGAAGGTATCGGCCCGAAGATCGAAGAAATTCTTCAAGGAGTAGGTATCAAAACTTGGGACCAATTAGCAAAAACTTCTCCTGCTCAACTCAGCAGTATTTTATTGACTGCTGGTAGCCGGTATAAAAGTCATAATCCTTCTACTTGGCCTAAGCAAGCTCGTATGGCTGCCGATGGTCAATGGGATGAGCTCAAAGCTTGGCAGGACGAACTCGACGGAGGCATAGATCGCAAAGCACAGCAACGCGCTGAAGAAGAATAAAATAATTTGAACAAATTCTAAAAGCCCTGACTTCCGTCAGGGCTTTTTTTTTGCCAAGTATTTTACATTTAGATATTTTATTTAGTCTGCTATTTACCTAATGATTGTTTTGGCCGAATTAAGATCGTTGTATCTCTTATTATTGTTTTTTTATGCAAATTTTATTTAGCGCCTTTTTTATTAACTCAGAAACTTAAGTATTTAATCGCCTCTATCCTTTTTTGTAAACTTTTTTTGAGTAGGTGCAGCGAAAAGAAGGGAGTGTGCATATAGTTTTATAATGTAAATAAGTAATAAAGTTGTTAAAAAATGATTTGTTGAAATCCGCATGATTCAAGTTTTAGATAGATTCAAATTTAACGGTAACTAAAAATTTACTTTTTCTGCAATATATACAAGGTCCTATTTTTAAATATTTCTTCAACTTTTAACAATGAAAAGAATTTACACCAGCCTTTTTCTACTCTTAATGTTCATTTCAATTGCTTCTGCCCAAGTAGTCATCAATGAATATTCTGCTTCTAATCTTAACTCCTTTTTCGATAGTTTTGGTAAAACAGAAGATTGGATAGAATTGTATAATGCCAATGATACGGATGTCGATATTAGTGGATGGCACTTATCAGATAAACTAACTAAACCCGAAAAATGGGAGATTCCTGCAGGGACGATTATTCCCGCTAATGGCTTTCTGACTTTTTTATGTTCTGGTCGAGATCGATTTGTTAACGGAGAATACCATACAAATTTTAAACTAGCACAAACTAAAGACAATGAATCCGTACTACTTTCTGATGCCAGCGGAATGGTATTAGAATCTTATCCAATGGAGCTTACTCTGGTCGAGCATTCTCGTTGTCGAATCACTGATGGAGAAGCGTTTTGGGGGGTTTCTACCAATCCAAGTTTTGGAACGTCTAATAATACAACCAATCAATATTTAAGATATACCCAAACCCCTACCATCACAGTGGCAGCTGGATATTATGAAGATGCCCAAGTCGTAGAAATTATTAATAACGAACCGAATTCTACCTTACACTATACCATCGATGGTACCAATCCTACCACGGATTCGCCGATTTATACAGAACCGATTAATGTAGCAAATACCCAAGTTATAAAAGGAAGAGCATTCTCGAATGACCCTAATATCCTGCCTGGAAAGATGGACTTTAATACCTATTTTATTAATGAAAATTTTTCTCTAGCAGTATTTTCAGTAGCGGCTGATTCGGTTATTGATTTAGCAAATGGTAATGGTCCTGTGATTCCAATCGGGTCATTAGAATATTTTAATATTAATGATGAAAGAGAGGCAACCTCCTTTGGTAGTCTGAATCGTCATGGACAAGATTCTTGGGTCTTAGATCATCGAAGTCTTGACTGGATTTCAAGAGATGAAATGGGATATTCTAAAGCGGTCAATGCGCCATTATTTAGTTACTCCGATCGGGATGAATATCAAAAGTTTATGTTTAGAAATTCTGGTGACGACAACTATCCTGCGATCAATGATGGTAACCATGATGGTAGCACACACATTCGAGATGAATATGTACAAACCTTGGCGCAGAATGGAAATATGAAACTTGACCTCCGTGCGGTAGAACGAGTGATCTTATTTTTAAACGGAGAATATTGGGGCGTTTACGGAATGCGAGAACGTCCAGTAGATCATGACTACACCGATGAATACTATGATCAAGGAAAGTACGAAATTCAGTATTTAAGTACTTGGGGTGATACAGAAATTGAATATGGTGGTCCTGGTGCAATCGATGATTGGGCTGGAATAAGAGATTTTATTTTAGAAAACGACATGAGTGATTCATCGAATTATGAGCTGGCAAAAGACAGTATAAACATGCTCAGTATGATTGATTATATGCTTGTAAATCTCAACGTAGTTGCTTCTGATTGGCTTAACTATAACACTGGATGGTGGCGAGGACTAAATCCAGAGGGAGACCACAAAAAATGGGGATATATTCTTTGGGACTTAGATGCTACTTTTGATTATTATATTAATTATAGTGGAGTACCTAATATTTCTCCCGATGCTGATCCTTGTGATTTGGAAGAGATCGCAGATTTTATTGACGACTTTTTTGGAGGTAATGGCGGAGGTGGAGGTATTCCTGATCCTAGTGCATGTACGACGATTCAGAATGGATCATCTCCTTATCCGGTGACAGATTCTATCTTTTTGGCAACTATTAATCAGGATGACTTTTGTTGTAATGTAGATTGGGATGGACAATGTCAAGATCTTTATGACTTTCTAGCGAGTAGTGGTACGCCACCTCCAACTGGGAATATAGATGTTGGAAAACACGAAAAAATATTTTTGAAATTATTAGAAGAAAGTCCAGAGTTTAAAGAGTTGTATTATGCGCGCTATACGGATATGATGAATACGGTTTTTAGTTGTGAAAATATGATCAACACCTTAGACACGATGTTGGCAGTGATCCGTCCAGAGATGCCACGACAGATTCAACGTTGGGGAGGTTCGATGACAGAATGGGAATCAAATGTAGAAGATTTAAAAGATTTTATTAACCAACGTTGTACTTTATTAGACGATGGAGCTTTGGAGTGTTATGATGAACTTTCTGGCCCCTACCAACTAACACTTTTGACGGAACCAAACGGAATCGGAGAGATTGATTTGAATACGTTAGATATTGAAGAATTTCCTTGGGTTGGTGATTATTTTGGTGGAACCAATAATCGTATAAAAGCAAAAGTGTTTAATGATTTTGAAGATGAATACGAATTTAGTCATTGGATTAGTAATGCCAATAACACGATCTTACCTAGCGTCAATGATCGTAGAGCGAATATTAGCCTGACACAGGCAGATACACTGACGGCTGTGTTTCGTTTGATTGGTACAGTTGCAAATCGAGATTTAGCAGACGAATTGTCGATGCGTGTATTTCCTAATCCAGCCAGTAATTTTTTAAAGTTGGAATTTGATCTAGAAAGAACACAGACGGTCAGTGTTAGTCTAGAAAACGCGATCGGGCAAAATGTACTAAATTTCCCTGAGGCTGGTGGGCGTAAATCTGCAGGTGCTTATCAAATCCAATTACCTCTGAGAGATCAACGAATTTTAACTGGATTGTACTTTTTGACGGTTCGAGTGGATAACGAACAGCGAAGCTTTAAAGTGAGTATTAATCGTTAATTGGCTTTATCAAGAAAAGCGTAGAATAGCCTGACAGTTTGAGTAATTGTCAGGCTATTTTATGTTTGGAAACATTTCCGCTCCGTAGATGGTATAATATTATTATATTTGAAATAAATCCTATTATATGGAAAACACCAGTGCTCTCGGAACGCTACTTGCCGTTTTTATTTTTCTTAGTTCCTATAAAGGTTTTCGGGATCCCGAATATACCAATCACTATATATTTGATATTGATAAAATTCTAAAAGAGAAAGAATACCACCGTATTCTTAGCTCAGGTTTTTTACATGGAGGCTGGTTTCATTTGATTTTTAATTTAGTCGCATTATTATCTTTTAGTACTTCTATCGAAATGATCTTTGGAAAGGTCAAATATCTTATTCTGTTTTTTGGTAGTTTGATCGGAGGTAGTTTACTTTCTTTATTTTTTCATCGAAATCATGGAGATTATCGCGCCCTTGGTGCTTCGGGAGCCATCAGTGGAATTGTATTCGCTAGTATTGTTTTAGAGCCGGATAGTACTTTAAAGCTAATCATGTTGCCCATCGAATTTCCAGCTTGGGCATTTGGAATTGTATTTATTTTGGTCTCTATTTTTGGAATAAAAAACAGTTGGGGAAATATCGGTCACGATGCGCATCTTGGAGGTGCGATCGTAGGAATGTTGATGACCATTGCGCTTTATCCTGTGGTGTTGGAATTACATCCTTGGGTTCTGGCTGCTTTTTTATTACCCTGTATTATTTTCTTTTTTATGTTATACCGTTATCCTCAAATGATGATGGTGGATAATTTTTTCGGTAAAAAATACAAAGTACTAAAATCAAAAATTGAAGAAAGTCAACTAGAAAAAGTCGTCGATCCAGAAGAAGAACTCAATCGGATTTTAGAAAAGATTCGAAAAGAAGGAATGGCTAGTTTGACTAAACAAGAAAAACGTGATCTAAAAAGATTTTCCCAGTAGAGACAATTCACGTAGAGACAATTCACGTAAAGACAATTCATGAATTGTCTCTACGACAACCCACCCGTCTTATGCAAGATAGGCAACTGCGCTCCGTATGCTTTGGAAATGTTTTCTTCTGTAAAAGTAGTATTGGTATCTCCGACAGCAATCAGTCGTTGGTTTAATAAAATAACTTTATCAAAATAATTCTTTACCGAAGATAAATCGTGGTGTACCACTAATAACGTCTTTTGTTGAGCTGCTAGGTTTTTTAGAATTTTTATAATTCTTTCTTCTGTGGTAATATCAACACCGACAAATGGTTCGTCAAACAGAAAAATATCCGCTTGCTGGCATAATGCTCTTCCGAGAAAAACACGCTGCTGCTGACCACCTGATAATTCCCCAATCTGTCGATCCTTAAATTGTGTCATTCCAACCTCTTCCAAAGCCTGATGTGCGAAGTCGTGATCCGTCTTATTCAATCGTTGAAACATCTTCTTATGTGGATATCGACCCATCAAAACAATATCGTAAACCGTAGCTGGAAACTGCCAATCTACATCAGACTTTTGAGGCACATATACCACTTCTTTACGAACGTCCTGAATGGTCTTTCCGTTGATGGCTACCGTTCCGTTATTGACATCAATCAGTCCAAGAATGGCTTTAAATAAGGTAGATTTTCCAGCACCGTTGGGACCAACGACGCCATAGACATTACCGGCTTCTAGTTCTAAAAAAATATTCGTGAGTACACGTTTGCGCTCATAAGAAACCGAAAGCCCTTTGACAGAAATAGTTACCTGACTCATTAGTTGTTCATCTTTTTAATCATAAATAGCATACCTCCCAGAAAAAATGCAGCCAACAATCCAATCATCATATAATTAGAACTACCAGAACTTTCTCCACCATGGTTATGTCCAGTGGCTACTTCTGTATCGCCAGCTTTCTTTCTCGATAAAGCCGCTACAATGGTATTGGTATTATAACGAAGCATTTCTAAATAACTCGGAGCAGCACTCTTTTCATCGCCAATGGAATCTGAGAATAAACTTCCTCCGACCACAATATCATTGTCTTTTGCAATTCTATTTAGCATTTTAGGATTGATCGTCGATTCTACAAAAACAGCTGGAACACCCGATTCTCGAATCACTTTATTGACTCGAAGAATATCTGCAGTTTGCACTTCTGCATCTGTCGAAACTCCTTGAATGGCTTGCAATTTAAGACCATATCGACGACCGTAATATTGAAAGGCGTCATGCGAAGTAATCAAAATTCGTTGTGCTTCTGGAATTTTTTTTATCTCGTTCTCGATGTATTCATCTAAGTTAGAAAGTTCACGACTATACTTTTCATAATTCTTGGTAATGTCTTCTTTATGTTCTGGTGACAATTCAATTAATGCATCTCGGATATTACGTAAATAAAATTCTCCTTTTCGGGCATCCATCCAAGCGTGTGGATCCGAAGCATCTTTATAAGTCAAACTTGTCAAGGCAGGTACTCCTTCCGTAACCGTAACTACCGCAGCTTTCGTCCCCGAGTTTTCGATCAGCGAATTGATCCAACCTTCGAAGGTTAGTCCATTTTTTAAAATTAAGTCCGCATTAGCCACCAAACGCGCATCACTAGGTGTCGGTTCATAAATGTGTGGATCACCTCCAATAGGTACGATCATCTGATGATCAAAATGGTCACCACCAATATTTTTGGCCATATCCCAAATCATAGAAGCCGTGCTGGCCACGACCGGTTTGTCTTGAGCAGAAAGCATATTTGCTAAACAGCAGTATAAAATTGCTAATAAAAGGATCTTTTTCATCATTATTTATGATTAATGCGAATCAGGAATTGAAATTCAATTTGAAAACAACATTTGGTTGTAAAACTGCTATTTGCATTTTGCTTTTGGCTATTTGCTTCACTCGATCGCGATTGAAGAGGGCAAATAGCCAAAAGCCAGAAGCAAATGGCAAAAATACAGTCAATTGAAATGATCTAGCCAATAGATGATTTTAGTTAGCTTTTAAACCCTGATTCAAATGATTAATTTTTTTAACAAAGATAATGAATTTAGACTAATCTAAAAATAGAGTTATAGTAGGCTAAAATAATTAAAATTATTATTTAATCATTGGTTTTTATATTAATTTGCACCTAGAATTAGTAACCCTGATCAAGCTAAATAGTATATTATAACAGATACCAGTTATCTGGCTGAATTAAACCAAATATATATGTCAAATTACATCATGATCGCCGGTGCCGGCGGAATCGGACGGGCTGTTGGTCTGATCCTAGCAGAAAATGCTTCTTTCGAAGCTGAAATTCACATCGGAGATCTTTACGCAGAAACGGCGGCAGAAGCAGCCAACTGGATCAACGAAGGTTGCAATGCAAAAGTGGCGCACCCATTTACCATGCCTCGCGAAGGAACCAACGACGGAATGGATACTGTGCTCAAAAAATGTGAAATTATCCTTGATTGTCTTCCTGGTAGCCAAGCTCCTAGAATGGCCCGATTGGCAGATCAGCATGATTTACATTATGCAAATTTGACGGAGTACGTTAAAGAAACCAACGAGGTGATCGAGATCGCTAAGCAATCTAAAAAAGGATTTGTTTTACAGGCTGGTCTAGCGCCAGGATTTATCAATGTTTTGGGCAATCAATTGTTTCAACGATTTACCAAACAGTATGGTGTAGAAAAAGCAGACCGATTAGAAATGAAAGTGGGGGCGTTGACTCGACATGCACAAGCACCGCATTTTTATGGTTTTACTTGGAGTCCTGTAGGAGTAGCCACGGAATATTTAAAAGATTGTATAGCGGTAAGAGATTACGAAAAAGTAATGCTCCCTCCTTTATCTGAAAAAAATACCTTAATCATCGACGGAACGACTTACGAAGATAATCTAACGTCTGGAGGTGCCGCGGATTTGCCAGATGCTTTTGCTGGGAAAATAAAAGACTTGGATTATAAAACATTGCGTTACCCCGGTCATTATGATTGGGTACGAAAAATTCTAAGTGAAGAACCGGTTGGGAAAAATGCGATTGAATATTTACAGGAAGTAATGCAAACTAGCATTCCTTCAGTAGAGGATGATGTCGTTATTGTTTATGCGGCGATTGAAGGAAAAGATCAGAATGGCGTATTGCGAGGAATTCAATCTTCTTATAAAATTGAACCGACTTTTGTTGGTACCAAAAAACTCAGAGCGATCCAAACAACGACCGCCGCTCCATTAGCGGAAGTCGCAAGAATGTTGCTGACCAATAAGTGGAGTGGACCGATCTTTCAAAGTCAATTAGATGTGGAAGCCTTTATGAACGGCCCGTTTGTGTCACCGATTTATGGCGCTGCTAGATAATATCGCCTCGAGCAATGTTTACCAAACCTCCTCACCAATTGAAGAAGGTTTGGTAAACATTTTACTCAAAATATCGGAGACTGTTCATTTTAAAGTGTGTCAGCGGGCAGGGCTTCCTTTAGGATTGAGGCGCGGGCGGCAAAATGACATATTTTAGGAAACAGTCCCAAACATCGCTACTTTAAGCATCTTTACTCAAGTCAAGGTACATCACCTTATGCATCCCGATCGGCTTAATTTCAAAAATTTCTCCGAGCTGAGAAAGTCCCGCTTTTTCATAATATCCGGCTGCTGAAATTCGAGCATTGCACCACCAGACGGGAACTCCTTTTTCTAATAAAATTTCATTTCCTTTTTTTAATAATTGACTGCCCGCACCTTGTCCACGAAAATTTGGATCCGTTGCCATTCCACGTAAACGATATTGTGGCGTACCCTCTAAGTCTGGATGTTTTTCTAAAAAATAAGAAGCAACGGAAATAATTTTTTCATTGTGAAAAGCACCGATATGAAAATTGACTTCATCATCATCATCACCTGGATAATGACAGGCTGCGATTGGCTGATGCGGCCGAAGCACAGAGTGGCGAAGTGGAATTGTTGCAGCTGCCGAGATTTGGCGAATGGAAAAATCTATCATTTAGTTTTTTTTATATTAAAATAAAAATAGTGGAGGCTTCCGAAAAATTTACATGGTCATTGAGCTTTCTACCAAAAATAGAATTTTCTTTTTGGATAAATCTAAAAAAGTTGAAAATAGTGGTTTTACTAGAATAATAGGGTTTAGTCTAGTTTGCTAAACTTTGTAAGACTGAGTTTATTTTTTTGCTAAAACTTACCTCAAGTTTAGTAAACTTTGAGAGGAGCTTCAAATTCGGGACGATTTTCTGCGACCGCTCCGCTGTTTACTAAACCTCCTCACCGATTGAAGTGGGTTTAGTAAACAGCGGAGCTTAAGAATGATGATCGTAGTATTTGGTTATACTTGCTTGTATTACCCCTGCTTTTAACAGAGATTCAAAAAAATAGGAACTTCCATTGCCCCAATCTTGTTGAAACCTGTATCTTCGTGTCCAAATTTAAAATTTTACTATAAAGATGAATGATCCAAAGCGATATATAATTACTTCAGCACTACCTTATGCCAATGGTGCCTTACATCTAGGGCATCTAGCAGGCGCTTATTTGCCAGCAGATATCTACGTGCGCTATTTGCGATTGCAAGGCAAAGACGTGGTTTGGGTTTGTGGTTCGGATGAGCATGGTGCAGCCATTACGATTCAAGCTAAAAAAGAAGGAACCACTCCAGAAGCGATTATCAATAAATACCACGAACTGAATAAAGCGACTTTTGAAGACTTAGGAATCTCTTTTGATATCTACCATCGTACGAGTGATCCTTTGCATCATAAAACAGCACAAGATTTTTTCAAAAAACTCTATGACCAAGGTGGTGAATTTGAAGAAAAAACTTCTGATCAATATTATGATGAGGAATTTAATCAGTTTTTAGCCGATCGTTATATCAAAGGTACTTGCCCAAAATGTAATCATACCGAAGCTTTCGGAGATCAGTGCGAAAATTGTGGATCTACGTTATCGCCTTCTGAGTTGATTGATCCAGTCTCTACATTAAGTGGAAAAAAACCTACCTTAAAATCTACGACGCATTATTATTTCAAATTAGACAAGCACGAACAATGGTTGCGTGGTTGGATTGAGAATGGAGAAGTGGATGGTGAAAAAGTGCATCAGACCAAAGCTTGGAAAAAACACGTGATCGGACAATGTCTTTCTTGGCTCGACGGTGGTTTGCATCCACGAGCGATTACGCGAGATTTGGATTGGGGAATCAAAGTGCCAGTAGAAGGAGCGGATGGAAAAGTTTTATATGTTTGGTTCGATGCACCGATCGGATATATTTCAGCGACCAAGCAGTGGGCAGAAGACAACGGAAAAAATTGGGAAGACTATTGGAAAAGTGAAGACAGTCGTTTAATCCATTTTATTGGAAAAGATAATATTGTTTTTCACTGTATTGTTTTCCCATCCATGCTGAAGGCGCATGGAGATTATATCTTACCGCATAACGTACCTGCTAATCAGTTTTTAAATTTTGAAGGAAAGAAATTTTCTAAATCAAGAGGTTGGGGAATTGAGCAAAATGATTATTTAGAAAAATTTAAAGATTTTCCTAACAAAGAAGATGCGTTGCGTTATGCTTTGATTCGTAATTTGCCTGAGAATAAAGATGCGGATTTTAAATGGGATGAATTTATAGAATTTCATGATAACGAACTAGTTGCCAACCTTGGAAACTTTATCAATCGAGTAACGGTATTGACCACCAAATATTACGAAGGTAAATTACCGGTTGCAACCAAACTAAATCTCGAACCAGTTCAGAAATTAGCAGAGCAATTAGAGACGGCATTGGAAGCTTTTAATTTTAAAGTAGCCATTCAATTGGTCAATGAAATTTCTAGTTACGGTAATACTTATTTACAAGATGTTTCTCCGTGGAAAATTTGGAAAGAAAATCCAGAGAGTGCAGAAGTAAAAGATTGTCTAGCGACTTGTCTAGAAATTGTGGGACTATTAAGTGTTTTTGTAGCACCATTTTTACCATTCTCTGCGGCTAAGATTCGACGTTTTATCAATCTACCGGAATTAGGAAATGGAGATTGGGAACAAGCACATAATCATCTTAGAAACGGTGTATCGATTTATCAAGCGGGCCATGTTATCAACGAGCCAGAATTATTATTTGCCAAAATAAATGACCGCAAAGATACCAGTCGCCTTGATTTGATTAATGCTGAAAAAGCAAAGTTGGCGGCCATTCTAGAAGCAGAAAAAGCCAATGATCGAGAACCGTTTAAATCAGAGGTTACCTTTGATGATTTTACAAAAATGGATATGCGTACGGGAACCATCATCGAAGCGGAAAAAGTAAAAAAGGCAGATAAGCTGTTGAAACTAACCGTAGATTTAGGCACCGAAAAACGTACAGTCGTTTCTGGTATTGCTAAATATTATGAAGCAGAAAAAGTAATTGGACAGCAAGTACTTGTACTCGTCAATCTCGCTCCAAGAAAATTGCGAGGTATCGAATCACAAGGAATGATCCTGATGGCAGAAAATGAAAAAGGCGCACTTTGTTTTGTGAGCCCAGAGAAAGGATGGGGAAATGGATTTGTAGTGAAGTAATTTTGGGCTAGTTAGCCTGTTTGCTTCTCTTTAACGGATTATCCGAAAAAAAGAAGACGCAAAAAAAATGTAAATACGAAAAAAGCAGATTTAGAATTTTCTAAATCTGCTTTTTATTTTTTATCAAAAAGATCGAGTGGCGCTATTTTGCAAAAGCTTGAACTACAATCTCTTTCTGTTGCTTATCGTGTACCTTCTTAAATCCAGAAGCTGGTGAAGCTTTCGCTTTACGACCAATATATCTAGCATCTGTCATTTTTAGGTGACTAAAGACATAGCGCCAAGGACCCATGTTTTCAGGCTCTTCCTGTACCCAACATTTCTCTGCCTTAGCGTAACGCTTCATCAGCGTATCTATGTTTTTCTGTGGGAAAGGGTAGAGTTGCTCAAAACGAACAATGGCTACATCAGAACGTTTGTCTTCTTGCTTTTTAGCAAGCAAATCATAATAGATTTTACCAGAGCAGAAAAGAACCCGCTTAATGTCTTTTGCATTCTTGTCTGTTACTTCTGGATCATCGTAGTATTCCTGGAAATTATTATCAGGCGTAAATTCTTCTTTTTTAGAAACACAAAGTGGATGTCTCAATAAAGATTTTGGAGACATGACAACCATTGGTTTTCTAAATTCCCAAGCCAGTTGTCTACGTAAGGCGTGGAAGAAATTGGCTGGGGTAGTGATATTGGCAACGATCATATTGTTTTCAGCACATTGCTGTAAAAATCGTTCTACACGCGAACTAGAGTGTTCCGGTCCTTGACCTTCCATTCCGTGTGGCAGCAACATAACCAATCCACTCATTCTTCTCCACTTACTTTCGGCAGCTACGATATATTGATCGACAATTGTTTGTGCACCATTGTAGAAATCACCGAACTGACCTTCCCAGATAACGAGTGTATTTGGATTTGCGAGTGAGTAACCATATTCAAAACCAAGTACGGCAAACTCAGAAAGTAAAGAATTATAAATTCGATATTTTCCTTGTTTTTTCTCAATAGAATTTATTCGATTGTATACTTTTCCATATTCTTTGACATCATTGAGTACGGCATGTCGGTGAGAGAAAGTACCTCGACGAACATCCTGTCCACTCATTCTAACATCTTTGTTTTCTAACAAGATACTGCTGTAAGCCATCAGCTCTGCCATGGCCCAGTCAAGGACGCCTGCATCGAGGAGTTTTTGTTTTCCTTTCAGTAGACGATTGATCTTAGGTAACGGATTAAAGTCAGCAGGAATGGTCATCAAGTGGTTGATGATTTTATCTATAGACTTTTTGTCAATACCTGTTTTTGGTGAAACGAGAAAATCTTTATCAACTGCATTACGTAAAGCTTTCCAAGATAATTCGGTTTCTTGATATTCATATGGAAGCGGTTTTTGTCGAACCTCATCTAGTCGATTCTGCAAATCATTCCAGAAAGACTTTTCCATGTTTTGCGCTAATGCCATATCTACTTCTCCTCGTTCGATGAGTTTTTGCGAATAGAGGGCGCGAGGGTCTTTGTGTTCTTTAATGAACTTATACATCTCTGGCTGCGTGAACTTTGGATCATCTCCTTCGTTGTGTCCGTGCTTACGGTAACAAACCATATCAATGAAAACATCGTTGTTAAATTTCTGTCGATATTCCGTCGCTAACTCTACGGCAAAGATCACCGCTTCAGGATCATCGCCATTGACGTGAAAAACGGGTGCTTGAACCAAACTGGCAGCTGCAGTAGAATAAGTAGAAGAACGAGCTTCCTCAAAATCTGTAGTAAATCCTACTTGGTTATTGATCACAAAATGAATCGTTCCTCCGGTATGATAACCATCCAGCTGACTCATCTGAACCGTTTCGTAAACAACACCTTGTCCAGCAGCGGCGGCATCTCCATGGATTAAAATCGGGAGAATTTTATCATAGTCATTATCGTATAGGATATCTGCTTTTGCACGAGAAAATCCTTCTACTACTGGATCTACACTTTCTAAGTGAGAAGGATTCGGGACTAGTTTAAGGTGAATTGTATTACCCTCTGGCGTAGTTACCTGGGAGGAGAATCCGAGGTGGTATTTTACGTCTCCGTCTCCAAAACTCAGATCGGGTAGGGCAGTACCTTCAAATTCGTTGAAGATATGACCATAGGTTTTTCCCATGATGTTGGCCAGTACGTTTAGTCGACCTCGATGTGCCATCCCGATGATGACTTCTTCTACTTTGTCGGCAGCTCCTTTATTGATGATGGCATCAAGTGCAGCGATGGCTGTTTCTCCTCCTTCGAGTGAGAAACGCTTTTGGCCGATATATTTGGTGTGGAGGAAATCTTCAAATCCTACAGCACCGTTGAGTTTTTCGAGAATTCTCTTTTTCTTTTCGATTGAAAGACCATAATCGTTACCCAGTGGTCGATTTTCGATCTTATCTCGTAGCCACATTCTTTTTTCGCGTTTTTCGATATGTGCGTATTCGAATCCGATGCTACCAGTATAGATGGTACGGAGGCGTTTAAGAATCTCTTTTAGGGTTCCGTTTTGCATTCCTATTTCTGCACCAGCTTGGAATACTTGATCCTGATCAGCCTCCGTGAGGTTATAATCATTAAGATCTAGGTGAGGTTTACGATCTCGTCGCTCTCGAATAGGGTTGGTTTTAGAAAGAAGATGTCCTCTATTTCGGTATCCGTGAATGATGGACATGACCCCAAATTCCTTTTTTCGGTCATTTGAACCAATTGTTGGAGTGGTTTTTCCGTTATGAATACCGTTAGTGGCACCGTTTGATGTGCCATTGGCTGTAGATTTGGTATCCTGCTCGGAAAACTCGAATCCAGCGAAAAAGGTGCGCCACCCGTCTTCTACCGATTCGGGATTGTCCTGATATTGTTTGTAAAGGGACTCAATGTAGGAGGGATGGGCGTTAAATACGTAAGAAAAATCACTCATGAGTGATGGATTTTTTTGAAGCGGTTTAAGAATGTTCACAAAAAGTGAGGATAAGTGCTTGGTTGTCAAGACGATGCAAATTTTGAGGTTCATAGCGAGAGCTATGGTGCCGATAAATTTGTGAAGTATTGACAATCAATGGCTTAGCCGTAACTATTGTGCTTCATTTTTAAATTGCTTCTACATTAAATAATATTTTTTTTGAAAAACGATACTTTAGTAGAATTGTTCCGTCTTAATAGGGGCTATTATATTAGTGTGCAATTTACTATAATTAGTTAGAATTTGACGACGTACACTCAGAAGTTGTCAAAGAAAATGACCTTATTTTAATAAAGTCAGCAATCTACCTCCAATCTTACCGTTTTTAAATCAAAAGAAGACCCAACCCGCAAAACGAATAAAAGGCTATTTTTAATCAATTCAAGAGAAACTTTTAACATCACTAAATTGTTTTTTCTTTACATTATAATCACCTAAAATACTGTACTACACACAACAAAATATAAACATATGAAAAATAGTTTTGAAGAATTAGAGAAAGAAGAGCAGCAAATGCCAGAAGGATCGGAAATGAATCTTTTTGCTCAAATTGACCAAACTCGATCGATTGGTAAGATCTTTGGCAATTTTTTCGAGCAAATCAGTGGATTAATCGCCATGATTTTAGGAAAGAAATGAAAAGTAAATAACTTGATCCAAATGGCTTCATCTTAGATCGTTATTCTTTGTTATTTTTCTCAGTCAGCCAAGGAGGATGCCTTCAAAAAAATGCCTTGACTAACCATCTAACATTTCCCCATTTGGGCTAACTTATTTAATTTTCATTCCTGAAAAATAAACGGCGTTTTATTTTCATAATTAGTTAAAAAGTCTTAGCTTTGCACTCCATTTCAAGTAATTGGAAGGATTTTTTTAAAAATTAAGATATTTTAATAGATATGGCTAATCATAAGTCTGCAAAGAAAAGAGTACGTCAAGACGCAGTTAAGCGAATTCGTAACCGTTATTACAAGAAAACTACCCGTACAGCAATCCAGAAGCTACGTGGTATGGAAGACGCAACAGAAGCTAAGAAATTCTTGCCTAAAGTAGTTTCTATGGTAGATCGTTTAGCTAAGAAGAATATCTGGCACAATAATAAAGCGGCTAACTTAAAGAGTTCTTTAACTTTATTAGTTAACAAGCTAGGATAATATTTCTTTTTTAAGAAAGTAAAAAGTGTATGCTGAGTAATCGGCATACACTTTTTTTATGGATTTCAAGATCTATTATACCTCAAATCTGGGACTGTTTGTTCCCTCAAGTGTGTCATTTGCCGCCCGCACCTCTAACCCCTAATCCTAAAGGAAGCCTCGCCCGTTGACACACTTTAACAGAACAGTCTCAAACCTTAATCAAGGCTCCTTCATATATAGTATGGAAGACGCTCTTTTATCATTCTCAATAGAACATAAGGATTTAAATCAGAGAGAAATCCCTGAAAGGCTAATTAATTTAAACTAGAAACTGGTTTATATTACCCGATTGACATTGTCCATGATAAAGAAAGCGTAGAACATAAGGAGGAGAAATCCTTCCCAACGAGTGATTTTACGATTATTGGTAATGATACCGAATAGGATGGTTACGATGATCATAAGCGGAATACTACTCGTCATCATAATCGGAGGAATCTCTAGCTTACCAAAGAAGGAAGGAATAGCCATGACGATATAAGTATTAAAAATATTGGAGCCCAGGACATTTCCAATAGCCATACCCGCCACTCCTTTTCGGACAGCAGCGATACTAACGACAATCTCAGGTAGTGAAGTACCGAAGGCAATGACGGTTTGAGCAATTAATTCAGAGCTGATGCCTGCTTTTAGAGATAATTCTTTGACCGCTACAATGGTATATTCTGCACCAAGCCAGACGCCAATTCCACCTCCAATTAAAATCAAATAGGTGAGCGGGGCAACGGTGGGACGCTCACTTTCGTCGGCTTTATCGGCTTTAAAAGAGTAGGCTAAAAAGAGAATAATCCCCACCAAAAAGAGCAGCGCCTCATGGAATGCAAATACGCCATCTTGTAAGACCAACCAAAGTAAAAAGGCCGATCCCCACAAAAAGGGCATATCTATGTGCCAAACATTGTATTCAAGGTCAATCTGTTTACCAATGACTGCGATCAAACCTAATACCAGCGCAATATTGGTGATATTTGATCCGACGACATTTCCAATAACGATCTCAGAGTCGTTGGCCAAAACAGAAGCCACCGAAGTAGCTAATTCAGGCAACGAAGTACCAAAAGCTACAATGGTCACTCCAATAATAAAAGGAGAGATCCCTAAAGAGAGCCCAATCTTTTCTGCGGAATCGATAAAGAAATCTGAAGACTTTAGTAAGACAAATAAGCTTACTAAAAACATACCGATATATAATCCAACTTCTTCCATGTTATTGGTACTCAACGATTTTTATAAGAGGAAGCTTTAATTGCTTCCACAGGTTGAGCGGCGCAAAGATAACAAAATTGAAGGTATGACGTTGCAGATTTACTTTGAATTAATAAGACCAGAGGTCGTGTTCAAAATTGAATATTTCCTGCTTGATCTTATCTGCTTCTAATAATAGGTCTACGCCAGAGTAAAGGCTTTGCAAGCGTTCGTCTCGTACATTGCTTTGTTTAAAAATATAACTGGCAAAAAATCGTCGCTCAAACAAGTCATCCCAGCTTGTTAGAGCAGCATCATTCAGACTATTAAATACTTTTTTTCGGGCTAGGATGGGCCGCATTTCTGGATAATAGACCCAAAAAAGAGGTTTTTCAAAACGGAAATTTCCTTGGTCATCCCTTTCATCAATCAAGGGGGCGATCCCAAGAATCCGGACTTGTAAAGTAGAAGTGTTTTCATCAAAGAACCATTGCTCTTTGATTCGGATGCGTTTGACATCTTCCCAGTTAAGTTCATTTTGGACGATTTTAATATCTTCGATATAGGTATCCGGATGAAAAATTGAAATGGTATCTGATGTGAAAAGTATAGATTGAATATCATCTTCATTCAAAGGAAAAGAAAATTTATCGTCCTCCGTAGAGTAGAGCGTAATGTCTCCTTGAAGCGCCGCATCTTTAATAATATTAAAAAAAGGTGCTTCTGGATAAGCAAATGGTTGATTCATTTTTTCTCGAAAATCTACCACGCGCCAAATTCTTTTTTCCCAAAAGATATCTGCTTCTCGTAATGGTTGGTACGGCAATATTTGTCTTTCTTGTAATAAATTTCGATCTACAATATCATCGCGAACCTGTGCATCGGCTACTATGAATAATGATAGGAAGAGAAGGGTGAAAACTGATTTTATTAAATGCATATTAGTTTTTTTACAAGACAATCCATGAATTGTCTTTACGGTTTAACAATTATATTTTAGGGGTGTCTTCGGCAAAAAAATAGGAGGTTTTACCTTGCCCCAAAGGGGTATTTTAGTTTTTTTTTTTTTGATGAAAAAAATTTGATTTAAGTGAACAATCGGTAAAAAAACATGAAATTTTATCCCGACTCTAAAGGGAGATTTCATGTTTTTTTACCTTGTTTTTTTATGAAAAGTATCATGTTATTCAACGATTCAACGATTCAACGATTCAACGATTCAACGATTCAACGATTCAACGATTATCTGATTTTAAAAATCATCCCGTTCATTTTACGACCTACTTGATCGCCA
>CALKJE010000390.1 GCA_937995675.1 uncultured Saprospiraceae bacterium | reverse complement strand
GTTTTTTTATTATTTGGTTCTTTGGTTTTCTCAATAATTACCTTTCTGCTTTTGTGTCTTATTCTAAAGAAATTCTAATAGTAATATTTATTGGAATAATTCTATTTTTATTTCAAAATGGAGCATTAATTTACGTAGATCATTTTTGGATAAGAATTTATATTTACGGAAGAATATTGGCAACTACATTTTTAATATTTTACCTAGTTGATTTTTTAAAAAGGAAATTGATTCGGCGATGGAATTTTGCCGACCAAGAAGCCGCTAAATTTATAGTAATTTGTTTGGGAGGTTTTTCTCTATCTTGTTTAATAGCGTATTTACAATTTGTAGTGGTGAAAAATTTTGATATAGACTTTTTTGTCTGGCAATTTGATAAGTCTGCTGATTGGCGTTTTCATCTGACACCATTTTATACGACCTTTTGGGTAGCCATCGCCACTGGTAATTTCCTCAATAACTTCCGAAAACATTTTTTCCAATTACGTCGCAAAGCAAAAGCGTTTAAATATGCGCGTAAACAAGAACTAGAATTTAAATCTGAACTAGAAACTTTACAAGCCAAGATAAATCCTCATTTCCTATATAACTCTTTAAATTCCATTGCAAGTCTTGCGCAATCTGATCCCGAAAAAACGGAAACGATGGCCTTGGCACTTTCAAAATTTTATAAAGAAAAAACCAACCGTAAGGAAAATTTATGGTCGACCGTTGCTGAAGAAATCGATATGCTTAAAACCTATTTAGCCATCGAACAAATCAGATTTGGAGATCGACTAGCAGTTGAATTATTTGCTGCCGAAAATGCCAACGAAGAAAAACTACCTCGATTTTTATTACAACCGCTGATCGAAAATGCGATTAAGTACGGCTATAATTCCGCAGATAATAAAATTAGGGTAAAGGTTTTTATAGAACGATCAAACCGAGTACTTTCGATTCGAATACAAGATAGTGGACCTAAATTTTCCGATCAGTTAAATACAGGATATGGTATTCGAAGTGTACAAAAGAAATTGAAATTGTTTTATCCGGAAAATCATAAAATGGAATTTATCAATACACCGGAGAAGGAGATTTTTATTCAAATTAAAACCTAAAAAATGTTCCGTGCCTTTTTAGTAGAAGACGAAGAGCCTGCTCGTTTGCGAGTAAAGAAACTACTGTCGAATTATTCGACGGAGATTGAGATTGTGGGAGAGGCCGATCATGGATTAGCAGCCATTGCAAAAATTGAAAATCTAAAACCAGAGGTACTTTTTCTAGATGTGCAATTACCGGATATGACCGGTTTTGAGGTTTTGGAAAAACTCTCTTATCAACCAATGGTCATCTTTGCGACGGGCTACGAAGCATTTGCGATTCAAGCTTTTGAAACCTGCTCGGTAGATTATTTAGTTAAACCATTTGATCAAGAACGCTTTGAAAAGGCGATTCAAAAATTACGTCGTTTTGGAGGTCAAAAACAAAATATTGATTACCAAAAACTTCATCAATTATTAGCCACTCAAAAAGCGGAAACTCCAACTTATTCGCTGCCGGTAAAAACAAAAGGCAAGATTGTTTTAGTAGAATACGAAGACATTATTTATCTAAAAGCAGAAGACAAATATGTTCGGGTTTTTACAAGTAATGAAAAAAACTATTTAAGCGAACAGAGCCTCTCTAAAATGGAAGAACGGCTACCCAAAATGTTTATTCGAGTACACCGTTCTTTCATGATCAATCGCACCTATATCGGTGAAGTACGAAAGTTTTTTAAAGGTAAATTAATTCTAATTCTAAAAGATAAATCACAAACGTCTATTACGACAGGGAGTACTTATGCTACGACCGTTCGTACTGTTTTAGGATTCTAGAAAATTATCGAAACCAGAAAATTTATTTCAGCGATTGAATGCTCAATCAATATTCTTTACTGGATATTCAATATTGGATATTCATTTTTTCTAAAAACTATAATCCAACCTCACCGTCACATTCCTTGGCGCTTCCAATAATCCTGGTCGCTGCGAATATTCTTTGTTTAGTAGATTATTTGCCAATAAAGAAATCTTTGCTCCATCAAAAGGTCGGTAAGCTGCTCGGACACCTAAGAGTAGCACACCTGTATCATGTGAATCACGGAATTCACCGATCCCTGCCAATAATGTGAGGATATTATCAATCGCTTCCATTCGACTGGTATAGTTAGCCGCTACACCAACAGAGAAAGCTTTCAACTGTGTTTCTACATCAAATTTTACATTGTGTCGGAAACGATATTTTAAAATATTATAATCGGCGCTAGAAGTTCGATTGGCTTCTTCATCAAAGATTTTAAATCGCGGATCGGTAAAAGTATAACCAGCCAAGAGGGTAGTAGGCATGCCCCATAAATCACCTTGGCCACCCATACTCAATTCGAGTCCTCGGATGCGCGTATCACCGATATTTCGTGCTTGGAAAGCGATGGAAAACCCTACGTTAAAAAGATTAAATTCAATCATATCTTGATACTCTGTCCAAAAAGCAGAAGCATCTATAAAGCCACTAAATCCACCAATTTTAAATCCTTGTTTGACTCCAAATTCTCCACTCCAACCCGTTTCAGAATTCAGGCTAGGATTGGCCGCAATATTTAATCCGGCGGCTTGGGTGGTAATAAATCTTTCGGCAATCGTTGGATAACGATAACCTTGTCCGAAGGAAGCACGAAGGAAGGTTGCCCGACCAACTTGGTAGCTGGTTCCCAATCGGAAAATAGGACGAGACTCGGTTACTTTTCCACCAGCCAAAGTATCCTGTTGGAAAATTTCGGGGCGCAATTGTGTATTGCGTTCATAACGTACGCCCGCAGAAATATTTAAACGCGTACCGATTTTCTTTTCAAGTTGTAAAAAACCAGCGAGGTTATTAGAGGTAAAAGTAGTGTCACCATAAAGCTCTGCTCGTACATTGGTTCGGGTTCCAACAACTCCAGCAGTGGTGACTAAACCAAGCTTGTCAAATTTTTTCTGGAACTGATATTCGCCGTAGTAAAGCTTAGAAGCATTCGATTGATTTTCTGTATTATTATTGTCAATATTA
>CALKJE010000389.1 GCA_937995675.1 uncultured Saprospiraceae bacterium | reverse complement strand
TATGCACACAACGGTTGAGATGGCGCACAAAGACGATGTGGAAGCGGTAATTCAATTGATCTATGAAAGTTTAAAGAATATTAAGAAGAACCACAACTTTAAGTATTTTTAGAAAATGTTGAATCGTTGATTTGTTGAATCGTTGATTTGCTTGTGACGTGCAAGTTTAGGTTTAGGTTTACCTTAGGCTTGGTAAGATGTCCGCATTCAAATACGAAAATTGCTGTGATTGTTGAATTTTATATTATACTTATTTTAGAATAATCTAAAATGATTCAACGAAAATATCTTTAAAAGTAGCTAATTTATATCCATAAATTTTTCCTACTAGTTGTTCCAATTTATTGTTTGGTGTAAACTAATTTGTTTAACAATTCAACACATCAACAATTCAACAATTCAACATCCCATGAGTATCCTCTACAAGTTTACCAATCTGATACTGTATGGAAATTTTTGGATTGCATTGGGTAGCCTTTCTCTTCTCTGGCAAACGACCTTAATTTATCGACAAGAAATTTATTTAGATCCGCTCACGGGGTTTGTTTTTGCAGGCACTTTATTTCTTTATGCCTTGCATCGAATTGTTGGGATTTCTAAATCACATGCTTATTTTCAATTGGAGCGGTATACCGTTATAACGCAATACAAAAGTCATATTCAAATCTATGCTGCTGTCGGTGCACTTATTTCAACAGGTTGCTTTTTTTTGTTAAATCGTTCGACTCAATGGTCTATTATTATTCCGGGACTTTTATCGCTAGGATATGTTTTACCAATTTTAGGAAATAAAAAAAGACTTCGTGATTTAAATGATATAAAAATATTTTTGGTTGCCTTGGTCTGGGCTTGGATTACCGTCTTGCTTCCTGCTATAGCCTACGATCTTGCACCAACCAAAGGAATCATCCTAAGTTTTATAGAACGGTTCTTATTTATTTTTGCCATCACCCTACCCTTTGATATTCGAGATCTAAAAGTAGATGAACAATCCTCCGTCCGTACCCTGCCCGCCAAATGGGGAATGAAGCGAACCAAACAAATTTCCATCGGAATGCTCGTCATAGCCATCGGAATTACGCTTTATTGTTGGCAAGCATTCTATTACTCCATTCCGATAATGGTGGCGTTATTGATTACATATCTGATGACTATTATTTTAATAAAAAAAACCACTCCGGAACGAAGTGATTTTTTTTATACTGGCTTGATGGACGGTACGATGGTCTTAAGCGGATTGCTGGTTGGTATGGTAGTTTATCTTTTTCAATAACCTGAAATCTAAAAGCCATACTACTGGGCATTTGTGGGATTGGAGCTACTCTCCGGCGGTACTGCCGGAGCTGGGAGGCGGAAAATGCAAAAAATGTCCAGTAGTATGGTATGACTAATAACCTCCTTTTCGAATAATCAAGTCTCTTCTCAATTCTAAATCCTTCGGATTAAAATCCCGCAAACTTTGAATCAATTGAGGATTTACCTTTGCTTGTTTTGAAATAATCACATAGGCGATATTTCGAATTTCGGGAATCACGGATGCTTCTCGCTTAGAAAATTCAACTCGTAAAGTAGACACCAAGACTTCATTCTGATTCTTGTTTAAATTTTCATTCTTTACGATTTCTCGCATAGCTAATCGAAAATCTTCTGGCTCTTTAAAGGTATTGAAATAGTTATTTAAACAATTATAAATATCTACGTTTTCCATCCAACCCTGGTGAAATAAATCACGTCCTCGCGGCAAGTCATCCAATTTATCTTTCACCAATAATCCAGCTTTTAGATATTGAAAATTCTTAAGATAGTTTTCGACTACCATCTCATAGTGTAAAAAAGCCGCTTCTTTATTATCTAATTGTAAATACAAATCTCCCGCTTTTTCAAACATCTTTAGTTCCTTATAAAGATCAATGGCTTCCATCAAGTTATTGGCTTTTTCATAACAAGCCGCCGCCATTCGTTTATCATCCAAATGCTTTAAATAGATACTTGCCGCTTCGGTATAAAGACCACCGCGTTCCAACGTCTCTGCAGCCAACCGATAATTCTTCAATAATTTTAAATACACAAAAGCCGCTTCCCGAAAATCTCCATTCCGAATTAGCGCTTCGGCCGTCTTCATATATTGCTCTCGGATTCGGTAAAAATCATCTCCTAAATCTACACCACCACCAAAACCTCCTCCACCCTGTCTTCCGAGCGAGAAATTCCCCCAACGCTTACTCAAAGTAAAACCACCAAAACCTCCTGAGAATCCACGCCCCGTTCCTTTATCATCCAAAGGAATCGCATATTGCAAACCTTTCTTTGGATCTTTTTTCAACATATCTAGTAATCGTTCTACTTCTTTCTTATTTCGTTCTTCAAGATCGTTGTATTCCTTTTCAAGTCGCTCCAACCAATCGTCATCTACTCCTCCGAACATCTTACGGATAGCATCCAATTTTTCTGCAGGTCGCTCCCCATCTTCACCTCTAGCGTCATCGCTAAAAAACTGTTGCAATAATTTTAGCTTGGCCTTTTCCATCATGTTAAGCGGTCGATGTTCCGGCAAGTCTTCATCACTCCCAATTTGTTGGTCTAGCTGATTTAATAACTCTTCTGGAGAAAGCGCCTCAATCCGAAAACTCCGTACCCGACTTGGTATAGCCATTGGACTTGGTGAAGGAAAAATTAGTTTTTTCTGCGGTGCTCCAACCGATAAAGAATCTGCCCAATTGAGAGGAGTTTCCAATTTTACTAACCCAATTTCAGGATGTAGTAAATGAGTTGTGTTCAGTAACGCTCTTCCTAATTCTCCTGGAATAATCTCTGGAAATAAATCAGTGTAAGTTGGAATAAATAAAAGATCATCTACCAATTGACAATAATCGTAAGCACCGATCTCATTGGGTAGTTCTTCTTTTTTCACCATAATCAAACATCCCCAATCAGAATTGGCGGTCGTGTCAGGCAAGACAAATAGCGTATGTTGCTCTGGCGTTAAACCCAAAGTCTGCATAGCAGTTGCCCAGGAACGTAGCGTTCCACCTTTGATCAGTAGTCCACCCAGGGGCGCTACATTATTTTTGGACAATTTGAGTTTAAGTTCCATGATATAAAATTTGCTTAACAAATTCAGTTACATACCGAGCAAATAAAGTTCGAGAATGTTCTCTTCGAACCGCACCTGGTTTATTTTCATAAAAGAAATAGTCGGCTCCTGCAAATCTATCGGCAGAAGCGATGGCCAATCCTCTATTCAAAATACTAGGAATAAAAAATTCTGGAATCGCTAGATTACTACTTTTAAAAATAAGCATTCCTGAACGATGGTGCGTAATCCGACTTCCATCTTCAAATTCAAAAACATTTTCAGCGATCATCTTAGCAGAAATTTTCGCAATTAATTTAGTCGTCGTATCTAATTTTATCACGCCTCCATTATTGACATAAAGGGCGTGTGAAGAAAAAATTAGTTGATCATTTTCATTAATAAAAACACATCGACTACGCTTAAATATCTGATAATGTCGAGGTACGATAATCGGCTTAATTTCTTTAGCCAATCTTCCTAAGAGAAAAGTTCTAACTGGATTCAATTCTTCCAATTGCAATTCTTTCACCTCTCCAGATAAATCAATTCGCAAAATAGTTTCCTTGTCTTTTTCATACCAAAAACAGTTTTCATAAAATTCAAACCGTTGATTATCGGATTTTTTCCATTCAGGGATCGTTGTTTCCTTTCGACTTCTATTGACTAGATTTAGTAAAACCAATCTTTTACTTCCTCTGTTAAGCATTAGAAGAATCCGTTCTCCCTTTTCATTTTGTCCAATAGCAAACTCTCCGACTCTAATCGGTAAATTTTCTGCAATCAATTGCCAACCTTTGATCTTATGTGAGACTGGTCGACTAGGTGATTGAAATAAACAACCTCCTTTAGACACTTCAAAAATCACCCCATCCGAAGCGATAAGTTGACATTGCAATCGATTCGTTGCGGAAAACAAAATCGGATAGCTCCGGGGCTCCTGCACCTTAAACTTTCGATTTGGCTTTGCTTTAGGCGTCGCTTTTTTCCAAATTTCTTTAAAAGGAATTTGGATTGATTTTACATGTGTCTTATGAGATCCTCTTCTTTTAAAAATTGTTACTTCACCTTCTACCGTTGGATGAATCCAAAAGTCGATGGCTCGAGGATGTTCAGCTAACAAAGATTTTACTTCCGGATATTGCATCGTCTCAAGAGAAGTGATAAATAGCACTTCCTGGCGATC
>CALKJE010000388.1 GCA_937995675.1 uncultured Saprospiraceae bacterium | reverse complement strand
AATTGGCTGCAATTGGCAAATTTTATTCTGCATTTCGTTAAAAAGCCTCGCCGATGCTAAGGCATCGCCTATGTTTTTTGCCTCATTCAGAACAAAATTTTCTCAATTTCGCACAATCATGAAAATTTGGACAAGCTCTTACTATCCGGACCGCGATCGATATAATCGCCCAGCAGATAGAGTTCGTCTTCTGGCGAAAACGAAATTCGATCAAGCAGCGCCTTAAAGGTTTTAGCGCACCCGTGAATATCTGAAATAGCGTATTTTTTCATATCAAAAGAACTCCTAAAATCATGGATTAGTTCCCCAAAATTTTAACCTTTTAGGCGTAACTATCTCTTTCTTCTTTTCGTATATAAAATAAACTAATACAAAAATATGCTATGAGTACACCCATTCCACTCTGGTATATCTCCATTAGTCTTTAATTTTTTATTACAATTGAAACTGAAACTTTCCTTTGCTAGTAATGGATGAATAATAAGTTCCGCATTTTGGCAAGTAGATTTTGGATCAAGACGAGGCATGAATTCGCAAAGCGAATGAACCGCTTGCGGATGGGAAGCCGTAGGGATAGCCGCGCTATCACGAGGCTTTTCAACGAAGTATTGATCCAAAAGACACAGCCATAAATCGGAAAATTATTGTTTAACCATTACTTTACCACCACGGCGAAGCATTTACAACACCCCATTAAGGAACGTATATGTACCAGGAAAGTATTTTAAAAAGTTTGAGTGCGCTGATTATCAGCCTATTATTGACCACCAATTTATTTGCAGGCGATTGTCCAGCAAAGGGTGGAAGTTTAACCTTGCTAGATGGAACGCAGCATCGATATGTTTGTAAACAAAACGATTCCCGCACGTTGGTTCATTTAAAACACAGCGAGCTAGCGACAGACAAATATGTTTATGTCATTACCAATGAAGCACAAGAAATTCTTGGTTATTCTGAAGATCGCTCTGTTGATTTATCATCCGTTCCTCGAGGAATTTATCATGTTTGGGGTGTTTCTTATTCTGGACAACCACAACGACCAGTGGATGTTTTGATTTCTGATGCGAAATTCTCTAACGATTGTTTTTCTCTTTCCGAAAATTCTGTTCGGATCAGTTACGCAGATTTAACGCCACAGCGGATCGCTAGTGAACAAGAAGAATATATTTCTATCACCGAATCAAAAAGTCCACTGATAAGTTTTCAGACTGCTGAAAATACCGATGCTAAATTTATGTATGTCGTGACAAACTATCGTAGACGAGTAATCGGATTGGCGAAGGATAAATTTAATTTCAATGATTTTGGAATTGGAGAATACCGCGTTTATGGTTATAGTTATACGGGTGAATTTAAAATTAAACCAGGTGATTTTATGATGGGTGCCATCAGTGAAGGTTGTTATGAAAAATCTGAAAACTATATCACCATTGATAAATTAGTCCCTGCAGGATACGCTCCTACCGCTATTCCAGAAAATCCTTTATCCAATACAGATGCGATTATGGCCTCTAATGACGCAGAGGAGTTGGCTTATGGAACGGCTGAAATGCCTGCCGCCGCTGCTTTAATTTTCGATCAAGATGCTGCGGATATGGATCAACAGATGATTGAAAAATTAGCCAATAGTTTAGCCGCCAACTGCCATGCTTTTGCGGGAAGTTTGACACCAGATAAAAATCAATTATTTTATCATCAAGAAAATATTACGATCTCAGCAACGATTGTGGAAGAAGCTAGTGCTGATTATTATACCGATGTGCAGTATCTTTTAGTTTCTGAAAAAACAGGAACCATCGAAGCCATTGCCTTGCTACCTACGTTTATGATTGCAAAAGCTGGCACTTATCATATCTATCCGATGGTGGCTAATTTTAATCACGAATCGGTTGTTGGATATTTTAATAATAATAAAATCTCATTAGGAAAAACAACTTTAGAAAGTCTTCGTCAAGAATTGGCCGCTTCTGACATGTGTTCGGATTTAGCCGCAGCACCTGCTACGATTGTGGTGACCAGCACCGGAGCTAGCTGTCCTGCCAACGCAGGTACCATGCAAGGAACCGAAACGAGTATGATCTTAAACGCAGATGAAATAATGCTAAACGCAGATCATTTGGATACTCCAGTTGTTCCTGCGGGTTATAAAAAAACCTATTTACTGACTTGGTTAAATCAGATCATTGAAGAAAACGATACGCCAAATTTTTCTATCAATATGGAAGGAAGCTATGGTATCGTTTGTTTGATTACCAAAAATACAACGAGCGCAACTGATCCAGATGCACTGAATTTACGTAAAGTAAAAAAAGAAGTAGGATCATCAATTTTTCAATTAATAGAATATATTGATATGAAAGGAATCTGTGCTTCGGTTTCTAGTTGGAGTTTGACAGAAGTAACTCCTTCTAATAGTCTAAGTTTTGGTAGTTCAACAACCAGCGGAGTTTATGTGGTTAACCAGTAGAAAATTGATCATCTTCGGCAAATAGCGTATATTTGTATTCCAAGAAAACGTTAATTAACTGTATCTGGTACCAGATTTGTTAAAACAACTTTGAGCTTATCTAAAATTCTTTTGATTGGCTAAAACTGGCAAATTTAATATTGTTTTCACTGCCAGCAGATTTTCACTACCCCGTTTTACCAGATATATTATTATGCAATATTAGGGTTTGGAAATAAATATATGAATCAGAGAAACATTATTTTCCAATCGAATTTAGGATATATTGCTTCTT
>CALKJE010000387.1 GCA_937995675.1 uncultured Saprospiraceae bacterium | reverse complement strand
AAGTCTGATTGTTTTTGAGTTGGAAAAAGTCGATACTTATATGCCTTTAACATGACATAAAAATACAAAAAGTTTATTTTAAAAACAACAAAAAGTTTTATTTTTGCAGTGTTTTTAGTTTGCCCTTTCGGGCAGTTTATTCATCCCCGACCCAAGGGTACGGGGAATTCTAAACACCGATTAAAAGCAATCTTCCCATGATTATGGATCATTTGGAATTTTTGAATTTGTAAGGTGATTTAAAAGCGTCTCAACTAACCTCGAACAATTTAGTTTCTTCGATTATTATTTAGACGCTTTTAAAAATTTCTGATAATTTTTTAATAAACCTTGAATTTGTTCGGCGGCTACTGGGTTGGCAGAGTGTACTTTAAATTGAAGATTTATTAAGTCTAAACCAGATTTATACACCAACCATTTCGCAGCTGCATAACCATCAGGTGGTACTACTCCGTGTTCATCTAATCCGAGATCATTATCAAAACTGATATATGCTGGAAGACCATGCTTCTTAATGTAAGTTACAAAAGCATCATAAGACCGTACCACATCAAAGTTTGGAATTTCAGATGGATGGTAAACCATATCCACAGTTCGGATATCGTCTAAGAATAGTTTTTTCAATTCTTATTTTTTTAAATAAAGTAATGAAATGATGCTGCTAAATAACAAACAGGAAATAAGAAATAAAGCAATCATTTTATCCTCTTCAAACCCTCGATAACTAATTTCATCACACCAAATATCCTAAGTCCCTTCATTTTAAAATTGATTAAGAGCTTTTATTTTCCTAAGGTAAACTTAGCATTTTTTTTATAACTATTGAGTAATAATAAACTCCAAATCATGCGCCTCTCGCACCGTCGGCATTTCTAATTTTCCAATCATTCTATTTATGACTTGTTCTGGCACTTTATGCATTCTATTCGCATTTTGTTTTTTCAACGTTTTAAATGGCACTTCGAGATAAACAATTTTCACACGAGCCTTATAATCTGTAAACAAACTAATCCAACGATTTCTAATATCCGTTGTAATATTGGTTGCATTAAAAACAAAATCAGTTTTTGATCGCAAAAATTCTTTGGCCTTTTCTTTTGCTAATTGAATTACTTGACCATTTTTCTTTTTGTCCGTCGGAGAAATGTTATGTGCTCTTCGAATATCATCTAAAGAAAGAACCGGAACCTCTAAATGTTTTTTAATATAAGTATCCTTTCCACTTCCTGGCAAAGCACACATAATGGTAACGGTACAAACCAAATCCTCAAATGGCTCATAATCTGGAGAAGATGCCGCTTTATTGAAATACAAATAACGTCCATAATTAGATTTAAATTTTTTCTCTTTTCCAAAGCAATCATTTTCTAGACAGAGTTCTTTAAATAGATCAACCTTTAAAAGCACCTCTTCCGGATTCGGACAAATTCTACCTAAAACATCTGCCTTGGCCAGCATCGCTAAATGTTCGGTATTGACAACGGTACTAGCATAGATTACTTCTTTGGCTGGATTTTCTTGCGTAATGGCCCAAAGTGGTAATCCATGTAACCGTACTAGTTTACAAATTTGTTCTCTGATATGGAAAGGAGTTTCAAACAAAGTATAAAGAATTCTCCTAGCTGTAAACGCTCCTTTTTTTGCATGCCTTGGAGAGATAATTCTGATCTGACCATCGATCTCTTCTTCTGCCGTAGTCGATCTTTTCTCGACATCATGTAACAAAGCCGCGGTGACCAAAATATGTTTATCCTGATTCGAAAGTTTTTTAAATTCTGGCAATCCAATCAAAGCTTCTACCACCATCTTCGTATGCGTGTATACATCTCCTTCTCCGTGCCAGATCGCATCTTGCGGAACGCCTTTCATATCCGCTATCCAAGGATAGGTTGCTGACAGATGTTGCCAGTCTAGCGGTTGATCGATATTATAGTTTGGAAAGGTCCACATGGTGAATTGTTGAATTGTTGAATCGTTGAATTGTTTAATCGTTTAACCGTTTAATCGTTGTCGGTAGACATTAAGTTCCGAACAGTATTTGATAATCAATTGGTTATATATTAATACATTCTGATAATCAATTAGTTATACATTTGAAAAGGCTTTTGTAACTAATTGGTAATCAATAAAAAAGTGTTCGGAACTCTATGTCTACCGACATCGTTTAATCGTTTAACCGTTTAATCGTTTAATCGTTTAACCTGCCTTCGGCAGGTCTTTGCAAACGTAGAGGCAATTCAAGAATTGTCTTTACGTGATTTTACGGTTTTCCTAGATACTCGTAGCCGAACCATTTATATTTTGAATAATCGGTTAGTGCAGCAGGCTTCCATCTTTTGGTCCAATGGATATCTGTTTGCACATGCGCTTCACGGACCAATTTGAATAAATTATTAAATTCGTTTTGGGCCACAGGAATTTCGCCTTCGTTGGTTTTAAAAGAATTCGCATTTCGAATGACAAATCCTTCAGAGCAAGGTGCTTTGATCAATGGATCAAAACCACCCAACATTCCTGGAGTCTCTACGCTTTCTAGCCAAGGCATTCCAAGATTGGCAGTCAACCAATTTTCTAAAATTTTATTTTCTGAAAGATTTGGTTGCATAAAAAGGGGTAATGCTTTTTGAATATCATATTCTGGAACGGTTGGGAAATCCAATAAGGCTGCGTAAAATTTAACAGCTTCCCAAGACAACCAAGTATCCTTTTCTCGAACCGCAAAAACATAAAAATACGATTCCAAATCCGCATATTCAATGGAATGAATTCCGTACATATTTTCTCCAAAGATTTCAAGATCTTTTAAATCATCTTTTATTAATTTCCAACGTTCTCGCAAAGGTTTGTCCCAAGGATGTTCTGTTGGTGAAGTATGAGATCTTGCAAATAATCCATGTTTGTTAAAACAGTTGTTTTGTCCATCTAATTTTTCAGTCAATACCAACTGATCCATTTTAGCGAACGAAGCGAGATAACCATCAGGCATAAACCGATCATCAGAACCGCCTCCGCATAATCCTGAGTTTTATTGGCCTCTTTTAGAAGTTTTTTAGACTCTCGGCGTGAGCGCCAATTCTCGATATTTTCTTGTTTTTCCAACACCCAATCTTCGACAACATCAGATGCTGCAGCAACGCG
>CALKJE010000386.1 GCA_937995675.1 uncultured Saprospiraceae bacterium | reverse complement strand
TCTTGCACGCGCCACTTTTAAAGCACTTAAAGTAAAACCCAATATCGAATATATCGACATGCCGAAAGATCTTAGAAAAACTTACCAATACTTTACAGAGGCGGATATGAAAAAATTAAAAAAAGCAGGATATAAGAAAGCGTTTACTAGCTTGGAAGATGGGGTGAAAGAATATGTTGAAGCGTTGAAGCGTTGAAGCGTTGAAGCGTTGAAGCGTTGAATCGTTGAATCGTTGAATCGTTGAATCGTTGAATCGTTGAATCGTTGAATCGTTGAATAAAATAACACTTTTAGTCAAAACAACAAGGTAAAAAATTATGGAATCTCCCTTCAGGGTCGGGGTAAAATTCCATGATTTTTTACCGGTATTATCTTTACGCTTCGCTCGTTGAAATATTAAAATTAAGTGATTTACTATTGAAGTTGTTTAAAAACTCCAAAATTGCTTACAAACTGATAAAATTATCCAACTCTTCGCCTTTTTTCTCGCCCATAGCGAGGCTATGCACTCAAAAAAGAGGCTCGACTTGAAAAATTTTCTCTAGTTTTCAGCTTCTTTTCGAATTATTAAACAACTTCATTAAAAAAAACAAACACGATAACAGTGCATTATTAATTCTTCATTAAAAAATTATTAATTAACACATTATTCATTAGTCCAATCTCCTCACTATCCGTCCTTCCCAAGGTCGCAACCAATTTTCTTTTCCTTTTACGGTTTGATAATTTCCAATTAACTGCTCTACAGATTCCGTCCATTCAAACTGTACTTCCTTTTCACTAAAATTAAAAATGATATAAAAAGTATGTTCCGCATCTTGTCGTGCGTAGCAGAATAACAACTCATGCTCTGGCATCAAATCTTGGTAAGATCCATAGATCAACGTTGGATTTGCTTTTCGAAATTTGAGCATTTTTTGATAAAAATAAAAAACAGAATTAGGATCATCCAATGCAGCAGCAACATTAATTTCTGGATAATTAGGGTTGACTTTGATCCACGGTTCACCATCGGTAAAACCTGCTTCAGATGTATTATTCCAATGCATGGGCGTACGAACATTATCACGTCCATTGATATGAACGGCTTTCAAAAATGCATCCATATCTGCTCCATCTGCTTTGGCTTGTTTGTAAAAATTATGAATTTCTACATCCCGGTAATCTTCTATTGTATCAAAGGCGACGTTGGTCATTCCGATTTCTGTTCCTTGGTATAAACAAGGGGTTCCACGCATGGACAATAAAAGCATAGCAAAAAGTTTGGCAGAAGCTTCGCGGTAAATTCCGTCATTGCCCCAGCGCGAAACAATCCGCGGAAAATCATGATTATCCAAAAATATATTGATCCATCCTTCCTCTCCAACCGCTTTATCCCAATTGGTAAATACTTTTTTAAAATCAATGAAATTTTTATCAACCACATCAAAACGTCCACCCGGTCCGTGATCCATAAACATATGTCCAAAATGGAAAACCATGTTTAATTCTTTCCGGTCTTTGCCGACATAATCTAACACCACCTGCTCGTCAATTCCAGGACCTTCTCCAACGGTCATTACATCATATTTGCTCATGACTTCGCGGTGCATCTCTTGTAGAAACTCGTGCATCCGTGGACCGTTGGCATAAACATCGTTAATAATCACATTAAAATCTTCGGACTTGGCATCTGCCAGTGGAAAGCGTTTAGAGATCACCGAGATCACATCCATTCTAAAACCATCTACGCCTTTGTCCAACCAAAAACGCATCAATTTATAAATCTCTTCTCGTACTTTGGGATTTTCCCAATTAAGATCTGGTTGTTTTTTAGTAAATAAATGGAGGTAATATTCTTCGGTTTTTTCATCATATTCCCAAGTACTGCCGGCAAAGAATGATCGCCAGTTAGTAGGTGGTTTTCCGTTTTCGGCTGGAAGCCAATGGTAATAATCGCGATATGGATTGTCTTTAGATTTTCGAGATTCTTCAAACCATTGATGTTCATCACTCGTATGATTGACCACCAAATCCATCAATAATTTCATCCCTCTTGCGTGGACACCAGCTAGTAATTCATCGAAGTCGGCCATCGTCCCAAACTCATCCATGATGTTATAATAATCACTGATATCGTAACCATTGTCATCATTCGGAGATTGATAAATTGGGCTTAACCAAAGAATGTCTACCCCTAATTTTTTTAGATAATCTAATTTTTCTAAAATACCACGTAAGTCACCAATTCCATCCCCATTACTATCCTTAAAACTTCGCGGGTAAATCTGATAAATGACTTGTTCTTTCCACCAGTTCTTATTCATCTTAGGAATGGTTTTATTTGATTAGAAAACTAAAATTAAATGCCACAATACCTGTCCCGAACTTGATTCGGGAGTCACGAAGCCACAAAGGATTTTTCCTACGAAAAAATCTCTCTTCTTCATGGTTTTATAGCTCAATAGCCGTAAAGTAGTTTCATAAAATTATCCAATTATTGAAGTTGTTTAAAATCGCCAAAAATTAATGTCGTAAATATTGAGCGAACAACATTTCCACCGCAGCGGTTTCCGGACTCCCATCATTCGTTTGTCCTGGCCAAATTTCGCCGGTATTGGTAAAGGCAGTTGCATGTCCATGCTTTCGAATGAGGGCGAGGGTTTCTGATTTTACTTGATCTGCGGTTACGACAAAATCGTAGTTTCTTAATCCAATGGCCAGTAGCCAATTTAATAATGGTTGGATCGGTCCTGCTGATTGAGATTGATTAGAATGTACCCAAGCGGCACAAAAATAAGCAGGCATTCCATCATTTTCAAGATAACGAGGGTGTAGTAAATGTTGCAACATCCGCTCGGCTTTATCCTGGGTAGGAATTTTCGCATATAGCGGTAGCAATCCTGTGATATGAAAAAATTGCTGTGGCGACTCTGTCAACCAGCTATCTCGTTGGTAGTTGCCTGTATTTTCGTTCCAATATTTTTCATTAAAACAATAGATCATCAACTCATTGCCTTCGATCAGCGGTGCGATATTTAGCTTATAAATTCCCCCCGCTTTGATCAATTCAGCAGTTGCTCGAATGAAAAGAATATTAGTCAATAAATCAGAAAAGCCATTTTCTTGTGCTGGAATCTTCAACAAAGGATCTTTCTTGTCAAAAATAGGAGGCCAAGCCTTTGTTTGCAGTAATCCATCATCAGACGTATACTGGTCAAAAATAAAATTGTATTGTTCCAGACAAAGAGATAGTGTTTCTACTTTATTTTCTAAGGATAGGTCTATTTTAGGATTGGTGCTTAGAATTCGACAAAAGCTAATAATGCTAAAAAAGAGGGCAACCAAGGATTCGTTATTCTGCGGAGTAGTACCAGCTAACTTTAAGTTTTTTTGTAAGGTTATTAAGGCCTCTTCTGGGTTATCATTCACCAAAGCTATCGCCGCCAGTACCTGTTGTAAGGGCGTTGCGCTATCAGAGGAAAGTACGGTTCCTAAATCCGTATGAATGGTAGTAGTCAGTGATTGCAAGTCTGCTATTTATTGGTGCTCTACAAAGAAGTTCTTTAAAAGAAATCCAAAGGTAATTAAATATTTGGAGCTAAAAAACGTTATTTTATTGGAAGTTTAGACAAAGACTTAAACCTTTAGGTAATTTTACCAGTCTAAACGAAGGTACCTCCTAATAACGGTATTATTTTTAATAAAAGTCCAAAATATACGGACCACTTAAACATCTTAATTATGAAACATTTTTTCATCTTGATAATATTTCTATTTACTGGCCTAAGTTTGTCCGCACAAACAGCTATTAAATCAGTAAAAGCAGAGAAAGCTGCTAAAATCAACTGGCTAACCCTTGAGGAAGCGCAAGAATTAAATAAAACCAATCCTAAAAAGATAATGGTGGATTTATACACGGAATGGTGTGGACCTTGTAAAATGATGATGCGAGAGACTTTTACCGACCCAGGTCTTATCAAATATATCAACGAAAATTATTATGCGGTAAAATTTAATGCGGAAAGTCAAGCACCCGTTAACTTTAAAGGAAAGACTTACAGCAACCCAGAATTTAATCCAGCTAAATCACCTCGTCAGCGTAATGCCGTACACCAATATACCAGAACAACTGGCATCAGAGGCTATCCTACTTTGATTATCTATAACTCAGAAGTAGAAATTGTTAGTCGAATTGTTGGCTTTCAAAGAGCACCGCAAGTAATGAGACAATTGAAAAAATTAAAATAGAATCGAGCAAAATTCTATAAAAACACCCCGACGCAAAAGCGTCGGGGTGTTTTTTTTATTGAACGAAGAAATGTTTTACCTTTTTCTACCCTACCCAAAAATAAACTCCTGCGAATACGAGGCCAATGATAATTCCATAAAAAACGATCTCGATCCATAAAGAACGACGTGCGATTTTTTGCATATTGATTTCATCAACAGGTGCTTTTTGACCAGAAAATCCTTTCCCAGTTAATCCGCTTTTTCCAAAACTGTTCTGCTTTCGCTGTAAATTTCGATTCTTTTTATTCGATAAAATTGCTCCAAGTGAAAATCCCATGACTTATTGATTTTGATATAATACTAAGATAGGACTTATCATAGATCGACTCCATTCTCTTCGACAAGAGAAGGGTTTTATTCGACTAAAGATCACGCTTTTTCAATATCCAATTCGTCATTCCAATATTAAAAACAAGCCAGCCGAAAGCAATGATGATTGCTTTGAGAGGAATCACATCAGAAACCTCCATCAGGCCATATCGCTTAAGGGGAAAAGGAACTAAATTTCGCAAAGACTGAACGGGTAAAAAATCAGCAATCTGACGAAATTCATCTGCCATCTTTGGAAAATCATATAAAAAGAACGCTAAAAATGGCTCAAAAGCAACGGTATACATCAACAACCCAATGATAAGTAAGGCACCTTTTCGAGTAACTACAATCAACAACATCGCAAAACACAAAAAGATAAATACGTCAAAGAAAAACGAC
>CALKJE010000385.1 GCA_937995675.1 uncultured Saprospiraceae bacterium | reverse complement strand
CCCATCGATATAAAATATCTCCTCCCATTCCAGTATTACCTCCTTCGTGTCCGGCAGCTTCTTCGGTAGTCGTACTATGATCAATGATCCAAATTTCATCAAAACTATGCGCACTGATCGCGATCTGATCCAACGTAGCATTATAACTAATAGCATTTACATGATTCCAATCAGCATTGCTATTACCTGGTGGATAATTAAAGTTGACTAATTCTGGATGATCTGCCACCACGCCGAAGTTCTCCTTAGTTTCATCATAATCCTGTATCAAGTGATCTTTCAAGTGCCACTCCCAAACCCAGTTAGCTTCAGAAGTCCCGACCATCTCGATTTCTATAATTTGTTCAGGCCAAATTCCTTGTTCGGTTACGGTCATAATATTTCTACCATTTTCAATAGAAGCCTCTTCTGACATTCGCTCCCAAGCCACTAAGAGAAAATTACCATTAGGCAATGGTTCAATATCATGGTGATGGTGATAATCAAAATTCGCATGATCATATGCCCACAACAAATCTCCTTCCCAACTAAATAACTCAATACGACCACCAATTCCACCGCCAGAAAAATCGCCAGAAATTCGCGCCGTCCGTAATAGGTTCCCATTTTCTAAAAGATATAATGAATTACCTGGAGGATAATCACTCTGCCAAGTATGAACCATATCTCCACAATTGTCAATCAGATAGGTTGTTTCGTTATTACTAAAAAGCGTATATCCATTATAAGATGCTGGACTATTTTGAAATAATCCAACGGTTTGTTGTGCAAAAAGCATTTGGACCATCAATAGGCAAACAATTAAGCAGGAAATTCGTAAACATTTTGACATAATTACCTTTGAATTTAAAGTTGTTTAACAAGCAATTTCATGTAAAGGTCTTCTTATTATTCAAAAAAAAATCATAAAAAATGGCGCATGGTCGTCAAAGTTCTAAAAAAGCAATATTTTCACCTTCGGAAATCATGAATTCATAAAATGGCAAAATCATCTAAAGGGAAAAAACAACCCAAACGTACTCCTAAAAAAAGTACCGTCTCCGCAGGATCAAGCAGCTTGATACCTTCAACAAAGGTCGTCTCAGCACTATTGATGATTTTCTGTTTTTTACTGTACGGAAATACCCTCAAGCACGATTATACACAAGACGACGCCATCGTGATCACCGATAATATGTATACGCAGCAAGGTATCGCAGGAATTCCGGGGATTTTAAAATATGATACATTTAAAGGTTTTTTTAAAGTAGAAGGCAAAGACAAACTCGTTAGTGGAGGCCGTTATCGTCCTTTTACCCTCATCATGTTTGCAATAGAATGGCAGTTATTTAAAAAGAAAAAATTGACAGAGACCGGGCAGGTCGCTAAGGATGCAGATGGAAATATCTTGTACGAAGGAAGACCATTTGTTGGACATTTTGTTAACATCCTTCTCTATGGCCTTACCACAATTTTAGTCTACCTTTTAATTCTAAATTTATTAGGAACAGGTCGTTCTGATCTCCGAGCCTTTACCGTCGCCTTAATTGCTGCACTGATCTTTGCTGCACACCCATTGCATACCGAAGCAGTATCCAACATTAAAGGCCGAGATGAAATTCTAACTTTATTAGGTGCACTAGCCGCAGCCTATTATTCATTAATGGCTTTTTATAAAAAAAATAACGCACTCGAAATTACCGTTTTTGTTTGCTTTTTTATTGCCTTGATGTCAAAAGAAAATGCCATTACTTTTCTTGGAGTAGTTCCATTAATGTACTGGTTTTTTACGGATGCAAAGATGGGAACGATTGCTAAAAAGACGGTACCGTTTTTTGCTGCTGCTGTCTTATTTTTGATGATTCGATTTAGTATTTTGGGAGTAGACCTTGGAGATAACTCTCAGGAATTAATGAACAATCCGTTTCTAAAAATAGTAGGTAATCAATATGTTGATTTTTCTTTTGGTGAAAAAATGGCAACAATTATTTTCACACTTGGAAAATATTTACAACTACTCTTTTTCCCTCATCCACTAACGCACGACTATTATCCTCGCCATGTCGAAATTATGAGTTTTGGAAATATAAAAGTGATCCTGAGTCTTCTTGCTTATTTCGTTATGACGATCTATGCTATTATTGGTTTAAGAAAAAAAGATCCAATCAGTTTCGGAATCATTTTCTTCTTAATGACGACGTCTATTATTTCCAATATCGTTTTCCCAGTCGGAACAAATATGTCTGAACGTTTTATGTTTATGCCTTCAGTTGGTTTCACCTTTATCTTAGGAATTCTAGGTTGGCGTTTGGCTAAAAAATTAAATAAAGAAAAGTCCATCAATAGTATTTCACAATTAACCATGCTCTTGGGAATCACGGCTTTTGTAACTGTCGCGTTTGGTATCAAAACCGCCGTTCGAAATATGGCTTGGAAAGACAATTACACTTTATTTACCACAGATATCGAAACGTCTAAAAATAGTGCAAAGCTTCGCAACGCCGTCGGTGGAGAAATGATTGCTCAGTCTTCCGCACCAAAAAATAAAAACAAAGAAACAGAGATGTTGCGTACCGCCCAAGTGCATCTTCAAGAAGCGATAAAAATTCATCCGAATTATAAAGCCTCTTATTTATTATTGGGAAATAGTTCTAATTATCTAAAAGAATACGAAAAAGCCATTCAGTATTATAACCAAGTATTGACCATTGATGCAAATGATCAGAATGGATTTAATAATCTAGGAATCACCTATCGAGATGCAGGAAAATTCTACGGTGAAAAAGGCGATTTTGCTAAAGCAGAAAAATACCTAAACAAAGCCCTCGAAATGCGAGGCGATGAATACGAAATCCTAAGACTCCTCGGCGTACTTAACGGTACTCGTGGCAATCACCCAATAGCCATTCAATATTTCCAAAAAGCCGCCAACAAAGAACCCAAAAATGCACAAGCACTCTTCAATTTAGGTACTGCTTATCAATATGGAGGTGACCCCGAAAACGCTCAAAAATATTTACAACAAGCTCGAGCTATTGACCCGACAATTGGACAGTAGGAGCAAGTTTTGAGTTTTGGGTTAGTGAGTTTTGAGTTATTCTAAATCCAATTGCTTATTTCGAAATTCATGATAATACAATTCTCCCAAAAACCGTTTACATAAAAAACTTAACAAATCAACGATTAAACGATTAAACAAATCAACAACCACAACTGATACAACTAACAAATATGAAACCCTTCCTAAAATTATTCCTTTGCCTACTCTTTATCAGCGCTACCAATCCACCCGATGATGCACGCGAAGCTTGGGTAGAAAGCACGTTCAATAGTCTAACGGAAGACCAACGAATTGCGCAGTTATTTATGATTCGAGCTCACTCTGACAAAGGTCCTGATCATATTAACAAGGTGACCAAACTGGTTCGCGATTATCAAGTTGGAGGTCTTTGTTTTTTTCAAGGAACACCAGAAAAACAAGCTGAACTAACGAATAAATATCAACAATTGAGTAAGGTTCCATTGATGATTTCGATGGATGCTGAATGGGGCTTGGGAATGCGCCTAAAATCTTCTACGATTAGTTTTCCACATAACTTGACGCTCGGTGCGATTCAAAACAACAACCTGATCTATGATATGGGACAAGAGGTGGCTCGCCAGTGTCGTCGACTTGGTGTTCACGTTAATTTTGCGCCAGTAGTAGACATCAATAATAACAAAGCCAATCCAGTCATCAACTACCGTTCTTTCGGGGAAGATCGCTATAACGTTTCAGCGAAGTCTTATATGTATATGAAAGGAATGCAGGATGGAAATTTGATGGCTTGCGCCAAACATTTTCCCGGACATGGAGATACCAATGTTGACTCGCATTATGACCTTCCAGTTATCAATCACGGCATGCCTCGATTAGATAGTATTGAGATGTTTCCGTTTCGTCTACTCGCTGAACATGGCATGCAAAGCATGATGATTGCGCATTTACATGTTCCTGCAATTGATGCTACTACCAATCGTCCAACTACGCTTTCTCCTCGTGCAGTTACTGAAATTCTTAAGCAAGATATTGGGTTTGACGGACTAATTTTCACTGATGGTTTAGGGATGAAAGGAGTAACCAAACATTATCGAGCAGGAGAAGTTGAAGCAAAAGCGCTAGTAGCTGGTAACGACATTTTATTACTACCTCAAGATGTTCCGGCGGCACTCAAAGAAATTAAAAGCTACATCGCTTCCGGTGAGTTGTCTAAAGCGGATGTAGAAGAAAAAGTAAGACGTGTTTTACGGGCAAAATATGATTTAGGTATCTCTACTCCGCAAAGCGTTGCTACGGCCAACCTACGTGCTGATCTCAATCCACCTTCCGCTCAAGTTCTGAAAAGAAAATTGATTGACAATGCGTTGACACTCGTTCGAAATGACCAGCAAATTGTTCCTATTTCTGAAATAAAAAATAAAAAAATTAGTGTATTAAGTATTGGTAAAAAAACGCGCACGCCATTCCAGAAGGCCTTAGCTAAATATGGACAATTTTCTCAAACAAATATTGACAAAGGAATTACTAGTAGTAAAAGCACTCAATTATTACAACAGTTTAAATCACAAGATTTAGTTATTGTAAGTCTACATGATATGAGCAGCAGAGCCTCCAAGGGTTTTGGAATTTCTGGTAGCACACGTGATTTTTTAGAAAAATTAAATCAACAAAACAAAATTTTACTAGTTGTTTTTGGCAACCCTTACAGTCTAGAATATTTTGACCATTTGAATAATATTTTGATGGCTTATGACGACGATGAAATGGTACAAGAATCAGCCGCACAAGCCATCTTCGGCGCGACGGGCATTAATGGTCGACTCCCAGTAACCGCTTCTCCTCGTTCACGCTTTAATGACGGTGTCACCACCAATCCACTTTTTCGTTTTGGATATGATATTCCGGAAAGTGTCGGTTTAAATAGTTTGGTGTTAAATCAAATTGATGATCTTGCCAAAGATGCAATTGCAACAAAAGCTACTCCCGGTTGTGTAGTGCTTGTCGCAAAAAATAATAAGATTGTTTTTCACCGTGCCTATGGACACCACACTTATGCTAAAAGAACGACCACCAAAAAAGACGATATTTTTGATCTCGCCTCGATTACTAAAATCGCCGCAGGTACACTATCTGCTATGAAGCTCTACGAGGAAGGAACCATCAATATTTATCAACCGATGAGTACGTATATTCCCGAACTACAAAGTACCGATAAGCGAGATTTAGCCATCTATGACATCATGGCGCATAAAGCAGGCCTTAAACCTTGGATTCCTTTTTTTGAACAAACAGTTACAGGCTCTAAACGCAATCCTCGACCTTCTACTAAAATTTATAAAAAAGAATTAAATGGAAATTTCTTTGTTCCGGTGACCAATAAATTATTTATGCTCTCTAGTTTTAGAGATACGATGTGGAATCAAATTTTTCGCTCTCCCCTACGCGATAATCGAAATTATAAATACAGTGATCTAGGTTTTTATCTGGTAGAACGAATGGTAAAAAATAAAGCTGGATTAGCACTCGATCAATATGCAGATCAAACTTTTTACCAACCACTCGGCTTATCGAATACTAGTTTTAATCCTTGGAAAAAATATCCCATCCAACGGATCGTCCCAACGGAAGAAGACAAATATTGGCGCCGTCAACGTGTGCAAGGTTATGTACACGATATGGGTGCGGCCATGTTAGGTGGTGTGAGTGGTCATGCTGGTCTCTTCTCTACGGCAACTGACCTCGCCGTCATTATGCAAATGCTCCTCAATGGTGGTTATTATGGTGGACAACAGATCTTACAACCTAGCACGGTTCAAACTTTTACCACCCGGCATAGTGGAGATACACGTCGAGGAATTGGATTTGATATGCGTGAACTCGATCCTAGTCGATCACAAAACATGACCAACTTAGCATCCGCTAATACTTTTGGTCATCTCGGTTTCACAGGTACTTGTGTTTGGACGGATCCAGATGAAAATCTGATTTATATTTTCCTATCCAACCGTACCTACCCTTCTATGCGTAATAATAAACTAGGACGCGATGATTATCGACCTAGAATCCAAGAGATCATCTATCAAGCATTGGATCCGACGCTCTGAGGAATATTCAATATTGAATATCCAATCACGAATATTCCTTGCGCTCTTCTGTCGTAAAATCTATACTTCTTATTTTCAAGTTTAACCAATCATATTTTATAAAGAGTGGTAAATTCTTAATAAGAAAAGACCACTTAACTGAACAAAAATTTAATATTCCTTAATGTCCCAAATCCCTATCTAAGAAATGATTAATTTTACGGATACAATTTTTTAAATGAACCTACCGCTAAAAATAGCTCGACGATATTTATTTGCTAAGAAAAGCACCAATGCCATCAACATCATTTCCGGCATCTCTGTCTTTGGCATTTCCGTTGGAACGGCAGCACTCATCCTTGTTTTATCTGTATTTAATGGTTTTGAAGATTTAATTACTGGATTGTTTAGCAATTTTAATCCAGATATCAAGGTAACCATCACCGAAGGAAAGACTTTCAATGTTGATACTGTGATGATTGAAAAAATAGCAGCGCTCCCAGATGTTTCTGTCGTTTCACAGACCATAGAAGAAACGGCTTATTTTATTTATAATAAAAATGAAAGTCCCGGTATCTTAAAAGGAGTAGATGATTATTATAAAAATGTAACTGGTATTGATTCTACCTTACGGGAAGGTACTTATCGTTTTCGAGATGGGAAACGGGAGATGGCCGTACTTGGCGTGGGAATCCGAAATCGATTATCCGTCAACGTAGGCGACTATTTATCGGCACTAGAAGTCTATATGCCTAAAAGAAAAAGCAGTGGTCCAATGTCTAAACCACTCAACAAAAAACTTATCTACCCTACTGGTACCTTTGTCATTCAACAAGATTTTGATAGTCAGTATATTTTAAGTTCCCTTTCTTTTGCACAAAACATTTTAGAACAAAAAAATAAAATTGGCGCATTAGAAATTCAATTGACGGAAGGAGCAGATCCACAAGCAGTCGCTGCTGATATTCGTGCCATAGCTGGTCCTAAGTTTACGGTTAAAGATCGCTATCAACAAGATGAAGCCTTTTTCAAAATTATGAATATTGAAAAATGGATGAGTTACGCAATACTTTGTTTAACCCTTATTCTAGTGGCTTTTAATATGATTGGTGCACTATGGATGATTGTATTGGACAAGAAGCAGGATATCTCTATTCTCCGTTCTATGGGTGCTACCCGAAAAGTAATCAGACAAATATTTTTAAGTGAAGGAATTCTGCTAGGAATTCTCGGTATGCTGCTAGGCTTTTTCTTTGCCGTTGCCTTTTATATTGCTCAAAAGACTTTTGGAATCGTCCCTATTCCAGCAGGATTTGTAGTTGATGCTTATCCCATCAGTATGCGACTTCCCGACTTTATCGTGGTAGCCATCACCGTTTTAGGAATCACCTTAATTGCATCTCTTCCTGCCGCCTTCCGAGCAGCTAGAGTGCCCGCAATTATTACGGCAGACTAGTGCCTTCGGCACTAAATTGTTAATTAGTTAATCGGTGGATCAGTCACGTATTACGCAATGCTAACGTAACTGTCTATGGTTGCGCTCTTACGTCAATATTACCTGATATTTAACCGACCACCGATTAAGAAAACACGATTAAAGTGTTTGATTTTAATTTTGTGCTTGATTTTGCGCTTGAAAAATTCATAATGCGCATAGAATGCTATTTAATGTAATCTCAACTGTAATGGCCAATTAATTCCCAAACCATTCGTATATTTGTACTCTAAAAATTTATATATCATGGAAGAGTGGCAACTCGACTTTAAATGGCTAGAAGTACGTCATTACGTAAAGGATAGTTTGAGTAGAAAGGAATTACCTGATCTAAACGGTATCCTCTTTATGATTGGGATACAAGAATTAGGTCGTTGGCAAGAAAAATTCACCAAAGAAGAAAAACAAGACTTAATGCATATCGCTGTTTGTCGGCTATTGAGCATTGATGGATTCTATGAATTTGCAGGACGAGATGCTGATGGATGGCCGCATTGGAAAGCATTGAGAGGATTCACCATGAAAGGCGTAAAAAACCAAGAATCTCTATTAAAAGAAAAAATTATCCAGTATTTCGCCGCTGAAAGAGAACAATCTAATTCTAACTAAGAACACCTTTTTATGAAAAATTTACTTTTACCAGTACTTCTATTTTTAATGGCATTAACTGCCTGTAATACCGACAAAAATACCTATGCGCTGATCGAAACCGATCACGGAAATATCAAAGTCTTGTTATTCGACGACACTCCATTGCATAAAGAAAATTTTATCAAGTTAGCCAACGAAGGCTTTTACGATGGCTTATTGTTCCACCGAATCATTGAAGGTTTTATGATGCAAGGAGGTGATCCTGATTCACGTGAAGCAACACCAAATCGACCATTCGGTAGCGGTGGTCCTGGTTATCAAGTTCCGGCAGAATTTGGACATCTACACTACAAAGGTGCGCTTGCAGCAGCTCGTAATGGCAATCCAGAAAAAAAATCTTCTGGTTCTCAATTTTATATCGTTCAAGGAAGACCACAACAAGCAGCTGCATTGGATAATATGCAACGACAAAAGAAAATCGCCTATAATGAAGCTCAACGAGCAAAATATCTAGAAGTCGGAGGAACGCCACAATTAGACATGGATTATACCGTTTTTGGAGAAGTAGTTGAAGGGCTAGAAGTAGTTGACATAATCTGTGGTCTTCCCAAGGATCGTAGTCTAGGTGACCGTCCTATCGAAGATGTTGCCATGAAGATTAGTATTGTAAAATAATTTTAAACGATAGTATATTGTTTTCTAATTAGAAGCTGTTTAAAAAATTCACATGAAGTTATTTCAATTTTTACTTTTTATTTCTAGCCTATTCCTTTTCAGTTCTTGTGCTAAGACCATTGCAGGTTTTGGTTTTACGGAGCCTGAAAATCCTGCTCCGGCTACGGTTAGTTTTGAAAACCAATCCAAGAATGCAGAATCTTATGAATGGAACTTTGGTGACGGAACCACTAGTACCGAAGCAGATCCGAAGCACGAATTTAAATCTTCAGGCAAGTATGTTGTTTCCTTAAAAGCAATGAAAGGAGACAAGGTCACCACGATCAACAAGCAAATAACCATTCAGCAACCAAAAGTTTGTTTGGTAGAAATAGAAACCACCCTTGGAACCATGAAGGCCGTCTTATACGATGCCACACCACAACACCGAGATAATTTCTTAAAACTAGCAGAAGAAGGATTTTACGATGACCTACTCTTCCATCGCGTAATTAATGGTTTTATGATTCAAGGCGGTGATCCTCAATCCCGTAACGCCTCCCCTAAAAAACGACTTGGTAGTGGAGGTCCTGGTTATCTAGTTCCGGCAGAATTTGTCGATACGCTCGCTCACATAAAAGGAGCCTTAGCAGCAGCTCGTACCAATAATCCACAGAAAAAATCTTCTGGGTCACAGTTTTATATCGTTCAAGGCCGTAAGCTAAGTAATAGCCAGTTAGATATGATGGAAGCACAAAAAGATATCCGTTATACGCCTGAACAAAGAGAAATTTATACGACTCAAGGCGGAACACCGCAACTTGATCAGGAATATACCGTATTTGGACAAGTAATAGAAGGTCTCGATGTCTTAGACAAAATTGCCGCCACAGCAACTGCTCCCGGCGATCGACCTAAGATGGATATTAAAATGAAAATCAGACCTATAAATTAATATATAGTAAAATGTCAAAAAAATTAATTCTCGGTGTAGATGTAGGAGCATCCGGTATCAAAGGTGCACTAGTAGATATGGTAAAAGGTAAGATGGTAACTGAACGCTTTCGTGTCCCTACTCCATCTCCTGCAACGCCAAAAAATATGGCAAAAGCCTTTAAGCAGATCATTGAACACTTTGATTACTCAGGTCCTATCGGTTGTGGTTTTCCAGCAATCATCAAAGACAATGTAGCCAAAAGCGCTTCTAATATTGATGAATCTTGGATCGGGGTAGATATCAGTGAAGTCTTCGAAAAAGAAGCAGGTTGTCCGGTCTTTGTTACCAACGACGCAGATGCAGCAGGTGTAGCAGAGATGAATTTTGGATTAGGAAAAGGTAAAAAAGGAGTCGTCGTTCTCATTACAATTGGTACTGGACTCGGCTCAGCTATGTTTATCGATGGTAAACTAATTCCAAATACAGAGTTTGGTCATTTTTATTTAAAAGATCAATCTAAAGTAGCAGAAGCTTATGCAGCTGATTCAATTCGCAAAAAGAAAGATTTATCTTGGAGTGAATTTGGAAAACGCTTTAACGAATACCTTGAAGTACTAGAAAGAATTACTTCTCCTAACCTCATTATTCTCGGAGGCGGAAGCAGCAAAAAATTCGATAATTTTAAAAAGAAAATTAAAATAGAAACAGAAGTAGTTCCTGCTGAATTAAGAAACGAAGCCGGAATCATTGGTGCTGCGACTTATGGTTACCAAAAATCAAAACAACTCGTTACTTCGTAAAATCTATTCATTTTTTACTAGCTAGCTAAAACAACAAGCGCTTGTCCAAATTTCAATAATTTAGACAAGCGCTTATTTTTTTAACTTAATAGACTTTATTCTTCTATAATCCAGCCATCATCGCTTGATAACGATCTGCAAAATCACTTTCATTACTACCACAATTTTCCATTCCTGCAGCTAGCGTCTCAATTCTAGAAAGCGTTCCAGGTCTTCGGATCAACCATTCTACTGTTCGATCAGACACTTCATCCAATCGCATAATCGCAGAACGTAAGCCCGTATTATCATATAAATAAGGACAAATAACATTCAAGGCAAATTCATCTGCTTCCTGCACATCTTTTTCGTTATACGATAAATCTCTTAACCACAATGCCATATTATCAATGGACGAGACTTTATTTCCTAATAAAATATCTCCCATCGCCACTCCACCAAATTCGTCTTTAAGGCTTAAAACAGTTTTGCTATCATCCGCATATTTTAGTTCATGCGCCAACATACCGATCAATTCTGCCTCTGAATTTAGTGCTTTTAGCAAACCAGTATAAATGAAAAAGTGTCCACCAGGTGCTGTGAATAAATGCATATCTGGTGCATCAATCACGGTCACTCCCCAATCAAAGTCATTTCTTTTTGTAACTGGAGCTGAGATAGCCACAGTTTGTACCAAACTACTCAAGTAGTCATTAAGATCTTCGGTAAAACCAGTATTATCAGATTTGAAAATGGGAAAATTATGATCGTCTTCAAACACCTGTTCTACCAACCTTTTGCCAATCGCATTCTGATCTCTACTACTAAATTCTTCCTGATTCTTAGCAGCAATAATCGGTTCTTCTTTCTCACAAGAAGAAAATAGTACTAGTATACATAATAAGGTCAGAGACCATAAAAATTTCGTAGTTAATCGCATGGGAAAACAATCTTTAATGTTCAGGATCTACGTCAACAGGGGAATCGTCGCGTTATAATGGGAGGAAATACAGTGGATTTATGACAAAAAATATGCCATTGGCCCGTAAAGACCAATGGCATGAAGTATCAGTAATTTTGTTGATGCTCAAATGGCATCACTCTTAAGGGAGATTTTCAAATTATTGTCTCTTAAATACAAGGGGCAATAATTCGTATCTCTTCTAAACGGGTTGGTATTTGCATAGTAGGCGAACGATATCTGCATCAATCGCCAATGCGGGAATTAAATTGAAAATATAATGGTGTTTTTTATAATCTTCTAATAAGGCTTCTCCAAAGAAATACAAGGCTTCTTCTCGTTTTTCTAAGTAAAACAAACAAGCAATTCGACAATAGAAAAGCTCAACACCTTCTGTATACATTTCGGCTTCATCTAAAACAGCAATTGCTTTTTTCGCTTCACCGATATCTAATAAAAATTCTGCTTGGCGCAACCAGTAGTAAGGCGTTTCAGGTGCCGTGTCTGCTGCTTTTTGAAATAAACTACGCGCCTGTTCAATTTTACCAGTTTGATAAAAAGCTTCCGCTAATCCAGTGATATATTCTTCTTTTCGTCGATTGAGAACAAAAGCCTTTTTATAAAATTTGAGTGCTTTCTTCCACTGATTATTACGACCGTGACATTCTCCTAATTGATAATAAGCTCGATCATTTTTAGGACATCGCTTGATGGCTTGCTTATAATAAACTCGAGCGGTTTTAACATCATTCAACATCTCATGACAGTAGCCAATATTGACCAATAATTCTCCGTCAAGTCTTACTCTACCTTCTCCATCGTTATAACATTCAAGTGCTTTTCGGAACTGCTTCAATTTGATATACGTATGCATACATTCGCGGTAAGCATATTCGTTTTCTTCATTGGTAATTAAAGCATACTCGTAAGCTTCCGCAGCCATTTCATCATCTTCCAGACAGGCATAGGCTTGTCCTAGATTAAACCAAGCCCGATCACAGTAAGGATGTTTGTCCAGAATACTGTTATGAAATGCAACACTCTCATCATAATTACCGGTCATCTCTACAGCCCAAGTAATAGACTCTAAAGCTTCCTCATTTAAAGGATCTATGGTTAAAGCGTAACGGAGTGATTCGAACATCCGTTTAAATTTTCCAGTTGACTCGTGTAGGATGGCCTCACAACAATAGATTTGGCTCAAATCCTTTCCAAAAGCAATGGATTTAGTAGTATCAATAATTTCGAACGCATCCGAGATGTTTTTCAACCCCATTAACGCTTTAACTTTTAAAATAGATATTGTCACAGATGCGGGCGCATAAACTGCCGCAATGTTCAAAGAAATCAAGGCTTCTTCAAATAATTCACTATAAACTAGAATTTCTCCTTTTCGGCTATAAAAGCTCGCAGAATAAGGATATTGTTCAATCGCGTGCTCCAAAACTTCCAAAGCATCTTCAACTTTTGTCTCAGCACAGTAATAATCAATCAAACTATGAAATACCGTTTCCTCAATAAAACCTACCGTTCCCTTTTGTGACATAGCCTCATACTCGCTAACTTGCATTTTTATTAAATTTTCAGGTCTGTAGTTTTGCATATTTCTTCGTGTTTTTATAGTGTTTGAGGTAAATATAGATAAAAAACTATGACTTCTTGGTAAATAAATTCCATCTTTTTTCCACAAAACTGAAAAAAAATATCATATTAAATTAATTAAAAATTTATTATAAATACTTATTTATCAACTAATTATAAAAATAATTTATTTAAATTTTTTATAATAAATTACGTTACTCCTTATGTTTCTTTAGCAAAACATATCCATAAAATAAGAATAGGGAAAAAAAGAAGGGGAAAAAGGGGGAATTCACATTTTTTAAACAAAAACATCAAATATGTGACATATAATATAAAGAAATAACCGTTTTAGATTACGCTTTTGGTACCTTACTTACCAAATAAACACCACAAAAGATCAATATTGCCGCAAATACTTTCGTCATACTCAAGCTATCGCGACCAGCAAGCAAGGCCACGATCGTAGCCATAATAGGTTGGAGGAAGATATAGATGCCAACAACAGAAGCTCGAAGTGTTTTCAGAGCGAAGGCATTTAGTAAATAACTAACACAGGAAACCATAACTAAAACATACGCAATGGCTACCCAGATAGAGACCGGAAAGGTTTCCCAAGATACATCTTGCAACTGCCCTATTCCAAAAGGGAAGATCATAAAAAGACCAACGGTAAAAATCCATTTCAATACCGTAATCGGCTGGTAACGACTCATCAGTGATTTTACCAAAACCAAATAAATACCATAACTAGCCGCATTACCAAGAATGAATAAGTCGCCTTTTAAATGACTTACTTGAAAATCCAAAGACTGACCATAGCTAATAACGAGCACGGCCCCTGCCAATCCTAATAGGATTCCTAGTAATTTTTGTTGCGTAATTTTTTCTTTTAGAAGAACCGCTGCGGAGAGTAAAACCATCAACGGTGTAATGGTCATGATCAGCGATGCATTAATAGGTTTGGTCAGCTGTAAACCGCTAAAAAAAAGCATTTGATTCGCTGCGATACCAAAGAAGCCACAAAGAATGATTCGTCCTATATCTGATCGATCAATCTGTTCCTTCTTAGATTGTAAAAAAGAGATTCCCCAAAACATCGTAGTCGCACTAATCGCTCGCAATAAAATAAATCCAAGAGGTTCTAGATATCCATTCATCACCTCACGTGCAATCGTGTAATTCGCGCCGTAGATAAGTGCTACAGCCAATAAGGCCAGGTGTGCACTGGTGTTCTTGGTCATTTTTTTTCTGTAAAGATAGGAAGTTGTTTAAGAACTTATCTAAACTTTATCAAAAGCGGACAAAATAAAAACGGTATCCTAAAAAGGATACCGTTTTCGACTAAATATTCAATAAGTTGTAAAACTTATTTCTTATAAAAATGTATAGTTGTGTGAGCTGCGTAATCGTCCCTTAGCGGTCGATTACTTCTTCTTTCTAGGGCTATGTCGCGGACTGTTTTTACGTCGTTCTTTAGCTGCTTTCAGAATTTTGTTTCTAAAGGTTCTTTCCGCTTGTGCTAGTTTGGCGACCTTTTCTACTGGAATAACTGATTTTAGCTGACCGTAATATTTCTTTTTTAATTCGATTTCTTTTGCATCGTTTTCAAAAGAACCTTCGATCATTTCTTCTGCTTCATCCGCAGTGATATTTCCAGATTTTCGGGTCGTACGTTTTTCTTTACGCAGCGTTTTACGTTCTGCAGTATAAGCATCGTAGATCGGCCAGAAAACTTTAGCTTCGTCAGAAGATAGATCCAACTCCTGCGTGATAAAAGCTACCCGCATGGCGTTTAATCTCTTTTCAAATCCTTTTTTATCTTGTTGTGCGTGGGACCAACCCGCAAATAGTATCATTGTTAAGGTCACCAATATTAACTTTTTCATGTGATAGTAGGTTTTTTAAGAACAGTTCAAAATAATGTTAGAATTTACTTTTCTACCGTTCTTTATAAATAAACTTCTAAGGTTTGTAAATCTATGTTTTCGCGTTGTAATTCGTCTAGTAGATCGTCTACATCTGTATCTTCAAAAAGGGTCGCATCCAATGCAGAGAAATCCTCTTCTCCAAATCCCAACTCAATTAAGCTTTCTGTCTCAAATTCATCCAGATTAGCCAGAATATATTCAGATGCTTCGTCAGCAGTTAAGTCGGCTAATGCGTCTGGTTGAGTCGTAGTAGTACGATTCATCATAAAGAATCCTGCTAAAATCAATAGCGCTACGCTTGCTAATTGAAGTGCCATTCGAGGTTGTAATAACCAGTTGATTTGTTGAATCAAACCATCCAACCACGAGGTGCGTGGAGCGGCCTCGGTCACCGTTTTAGTGGCAGGTTTTATCTGCTCCCAAAGGTCGGCTTCCATCCGTGCGAAATAGTCGTCGGGGACTTTGTACCCTTCCTGCTTCTTCGACAATCCGGAGAGCAGTGGTGCGTGATTATTTAATTCTTCTTTTATTTCCTTTTTCATTATTACAATGAGTTATGTTCAATATTCTTTAAATAGGTTTCAACTTTTTTCAGCGCATGGTGGTAAGATGCTTTTAAAGCACCTACTGTGGTATCCAATACCTTGGCCATTTCGATGTAAGGCATTTCTTCGTAGTACCGCAAATTAAAAACCGCTTTTTGTTTTTCCGGGAGTGTAGCGATAGCTGCTTTTAGCTGTAGCTGCGCTGCGTCGGGATCAAAATAAGTATCAGCGGTCAACTGATGCGCTACGGTGGATAGTTCGTCGTCCAGTGAATTGGTTGCCTTTTTATTTCTTTTATTTAAAAAGGTAATAGATTCATTAGTCGCAATTCGGTAGAGCCAGGTATATAATTTAGAATCTCCTTTGAATTTCTTAATATTCCTGAACACTTTGATAAATACATTTTGGATCACATCATTTGCGTCCTCATGATTATCCACCATCCGGCGTACATGCCAGTACAGGCGTTCCTGATAAGCACTCATTAGTGCCTTGAATCCCTGCTCGTAAGAAGTTTCCTTCTCCAAAAGGGATAATATCTGTTCATCCGTAATCGAAGGTTTTTCTGCCAAATCAGCTGATTTATTAGAATTTATACTAAAATGTTTTGTCATTTTTAGTATAAAGTCTGGTTATATGACTATGAAATAAAAGAAAGGTTTAAAAATAAAAATTATAGAAATGTTAAGGAATGGCGATTATTTCGATTTATCAACATTTCTACTAACATAACTAAGATATTCCAGAGAGGCGTTTTCTTTTTTGCCGCATCATTAATAGGAGTACGCCACAAATAAATACCCCAATACCTACGCCAATTCGAATCCACAGCTCCTGTTCGGCTTTAATACTGCTCTCCAAATAATACGGGTTAGGACGGTTAGGAGTTCCCTTTCCTGGGTTAATTTCCCAGTTATCGAAATCTCCATTATCTAAGAATGGTAGTAATAATCCAATAGTAAAAACGCTATCTGTCGGTGGAACTTCATATGCTACGCTATCAATAGATGCTCCATGACCATCAAAGAGGCCAATTTTTTCTCGACGTTTTCCTAGACCGAAGCCAAAATTACCTACTACATTTTCTACTTTAGGATAATGTTCTCGGAAAGCGATAGAATCTTCGCAAATAATGAGATACGATTTGGATCGAATTTTTGCATTTGGAATATTGAAATATCTTTTTTTATCTGTAAAGTACCAGTCCTTAAGGTTGATGGTTTCTCTTGAATCATTATATACCTCTACCCAATCACCTGTTTTTTTATTATTACAACTAATTTCATTAATCATAATTTGGCCCGCTAATGGGTGGACATATTTTTCAAAAACTGCTGAAATTTTATGGATTGCTTTTCCTTTCAAATCAACCTCTACCGCATGTTCATCTGCTCCATTAGTAATTCCTTCCCAGTGGGAAAAACGATATCCAAAGTCCGGCATCGCTTTAAGCGTAATCGGCGTATTTTCAAAATATAATCCCGTGAAATCTTCTTTTCGAACATTTACATTATTATTCAAAATAACCTGTCCTCCATGATTCGTTAAGATAGAAACTGAGACCAAATCTCCAGTTTCAAAGAATTCAGAAAGATGGTATCGCATATATTTTACCCGTTTAGTTCCAAACTCGCGCAGTCTTGCCACGTGTTCTTTCCATCGTTTTTCACTTAGCCTCCAACGATCCATATGTCGATCCATTTCTGGTTCTATCGTATTATAAATCTCATCGATTTTTGCCATTACCCGTTCCGGAGTAAAAGAAGTATTTAAACGATCGGTAAATCGTCGAATAAATTCTTTTTCGAAATCAGGATTCTCTAATAACTTTCGCAAGATCAACGTACTCCACGGCGGATTGGGCCAAGCGGGGCCTTCAGCTTCTGTATAAAATTCTAAGCTATTATTTTTGTATGCTTTCTTATCATGCAATCCAAATCCCCAGTCTGTATCATATAATATCCAACGCCAACGTCCACTTTCTGTTTGTGGTCGCCAAAATTTGATATTACCTCCCGCATCTCGATTGTCAAAATAAATTTGAGCAATTTGATAATCCATAAAATTATCTACATCCATTTGAGTTTGTAGATAACGATAACTAACAGGATCACTCAAGTCACTTTTTTCTATAAAGCGGATCATGTTCAGATAATGCTGACGACTTCCTCGTTTGGTGGTTCTACGATGCTCGATTAAATCTATACTATCTTTGTCTATTTCTGCATGAGACTGAATAAAATATCGGTTTACTTTTTCACGAATATTATAAATCCCCCAATATTTTCCATTAAGGTAAACGTGAGCAGGTCGGAAATTTTGTTTTTCAATATCCCAATCATCGAGTAGTCCAGTCATCAGTCCATCTCGAAAATGTGATTTTCCCCAGTCACTACCTGAGTTTCTCAATACAAGGAATTTATATTTTTTGAAACCGTCTTTTCCGAAGATACGATGCTTGAAATGTTTTTTTCCATATTTATCTCGCGTAATGAGTGTGATGGATTTTTGTGGAAGTAATCGACTCATTCCTCCAAATAATCGGAAACCAGTAACGCTTCTAAATTCCGTTTTACCATCCGTCTCAAAAATCTCGGTATTTACTTTTACCTCTCGCTTACTCCAAAAGTTGGCTCCATCCTTTGTCCACAAAGAATCTACAGCATCTGGGCCTTGCATATAAAGTCCCGTTTCTGCATCAAAAAGAACGGAAGGAGTGATGGCCACCGAAACAATCGGCAAAGTAGAAGCTGGTTCGTCAATAAGATACGTATGGCCAATGGCCTTCGTTTTGAGTTTTTCTTTATAGGCAATCGCTCGGACAACGGTAGTTTTATTAACTCGTATTGGCTTTTTATAGCGCTGGCTATAACCATCTGGGGTAGAACCATCTAAGGTATAGTAGATTTTAGCACCTGGACAGCGCAGTTCTATTATCTGGCTAGACTCGTATAATCCACCTGGAGTGGAAAATTCCAATATTAGTTTTTCTTTTTTTGGCTTAGGCGCAGTATGAGATTGTCCGCTAGCTCCAGTGACTAGAAAAATCGAAAAGAATAGTAAAATTAGTGCACTGTTTCTCACAAAAACTCAGCTTATAGTGGAATATCTAATTAAAAACTTGGTTCAACACCAATATTTTGAGGTGTTACAAGCCTATCGGATAGTAAAATTAAGGAAAATAGTGGCATTTTAGTCAAACTCCTCCTTAAAATCATTCGTGAAACACAAGAATCTTTACGATTCTTGAAAAAATAAGTTGTGGTTATTTATAAACTACACAAACGGGGGATTTTGCTGCTATTTTTCGCGGCTCAGGATTCAATTTTCCGGATTTTTGATCTTTTTCAAATAATAGAATAGCATCATCATCCTGTAGAGCAACCGTTAGCCTCTTTTGATCCGGTGTAAAATCCATAAATCGAGGCGCCGATCCTCCAGCATCCACTCGCTGAATAATCTCCATTTTGAAAGTCTTGGGATCATTTTTTAAGACTACTATTTCGTTAAATGCACCCCGCAGGCTTGCATAGAGATATTGACCATCCTTACTGATTTGGATGGCACCGCTTCCTGGATATCCTTCTTGGCCTTCGGTCGGTAAAGTAATAATCTGCTGACGTTCCTTAACAGCTCCGTGCCATGCCCATAATTCTATCGTTCCATTCAATTCATTAATAATATACAAATGATCTCCTTTCGGATGCCAAGTCAGATGTCGACAGCCCGCCCCTGCCGCAACGGAAAGACTATCATTTAGCTGCAAACCAGTATCCGTCATCTGATAACGATAGACTTTATCTGCTCCTAGATTTACGGCATATACTTCTGAGCGAGTTGGATGTTGATGGACATAATGTGCATGAGGTCCTTCTTGTCGGCTACGGTTGGGTCCTGTTCCTTCGTGTTGAAAAGCCCGTCCATCTAGCAAGGTTCCGTCTTTATTAATTTTATATTCTACAATATTACCACCACTATAATTCGCTATCCATAAATACTTTCCTTCTCTGTCTGTGCTTACATGGCAAGGATCATTTCCCAAAGAAGAAACGAATTGAATTTCTTTAAAATTAAAATCTTGAACATTATAGGTCAATACTTTTATGACACTTTTATCTCCGCCTTCACTGACGGCATAAATGATATTGTGATTAGGAGAATGACAAATAAAGGAAGGATTGATAATATCAGAAAAACTATTTTTTAGTTCCCAATTTTTAAAATCATCATCGGTTGTAAAAACACCAACGCCCATTCCACGACCATCGACATGACCTTCTTTTTGGGTGTAGGTTCCGATAAACGCTAGGTGCTTATTATTAGATTTTGCTTGTTCCATATTTTTTTCTTTCGGCTGGCAAGACGACATTAAAAAGAAAGTAGTCAGCAAAAAACCGTAGATTATTTTTTTCATTAATAAAAATTTAAGAATGCGAATTAGGATTTGAAGTTTAATTAAACACTTATTTTTTAATTTAAAAAGCATCTTAAAAATGCTACTTGCTTTTTGCTGCTGGCTTCTTGCTTCCCTCAATCCTACCTTCGGCAGGCAGGCGCGATAGAAGAGGGCAAGAAGCAATCAGCGAGTAGCAAGAAGCAAAAAACACCCAACCGCCTATTAATCTAAATAGTGTAATCAATATTTTTTCCAGCTACAACTTTCTTTTTCATATTTGGTTGATTCACTTCGTTGAGTAAATCTTCTTCTGGATCACTAGACGGAACTATCAATCTGGCAGGAGATTCTTTTTCTGATGCAACGGTAGGCTTTTCGTCCATTTCGATAGGTGCAGCAGGCATCGTGACATTGCTACGATAGAGGAAAATATCTTTTACCTCTTGGTCATGATCAAATCGGTATAGTAGATCTTTGATTGAAAAATCAGGTGCTGTTTTTCTATTATTAAAATATTCATTTAATCCTTTTACGTCTAGCACTTCTGCTCCAAGATATTGTCCTAACATATAGTACGCTTCCCATTGCACTGGATCAAAAAACTGATCAGCCGTAGATTCATGTGGAAAAGAAGGGTGATAAATTTTGTATTTATATGCGCCATACATGGTCTCGTCATCTGTAACGATTTTCCCCTTAGGAGCCTTGACACTTGACTTGATATAAACCAAAGTACTTGCTTTAATATCATTTCGGACTTGTTCCTCAATTCGTTGAGAAACTCTTTGCATGACTTCTACGACTTTTGGTTTTTGTTGCTTTTGCAAACTGAGCATTCGAGTTGCCAATGCGGGAGGAAGGTTAACCGTTTTTAAGGCATCTTCTAGTTGAGCAATCAACGCTTCAGGGTCGAGGTCTTCATCATTCAATAGTTCATTAAACTTTAGTAAGACAGGCAAAAGTGGTTCAAACTCATTGGTTGTAAAAGCTGCATTATCTTCTACAGACAATGTTTCTCCGACACTCAATTTTCGTACATTGGTTCGTAATTTGTCTCGTTGATCTAATATTTTATCTACAATATCTTTTTCGATATTCTTTTTAATTAAAAAATCTTTGAGTGTTTTATCGTCTGGTTCTTCCACTAAAATAGTCCGCAATTCTTTATCTGGCATTCCACGTTGTTCCATCATTTTGATAAAAAATTCATCCTCTACTTTTCGTAATAGATAGGCATTTACAATCTTTTGATCCACCCCAACTTCAATCTGAGAAAGCAACTTCAGAAAGGTCTCCATTACTTTGTAAGCATTCTTAATCTCTGGTTTTGTCATTCTTTTTAGAATCACTTGTTCTATATCTCCAATGCCAGCATCCAATCTATCTTTGAGTAAATGTTGGATAATTCGTTTTGGTAGACGAATATTATCTTTAAATCTTCGACTGAGTAATCCAGCTTCTTTGAGGATTGGTTTCATTCTTTCTGGCTCGTTTTCGATCGCATGCTTTAGGACTTCTCTAATTCCTTTCGTCCGGTTATGTCCTTTGTCTCCATGGCAGAAAATCATGGTGTTTAATAAAGCAACTACCACTTCGGTATTACCTGCATCTAAACCATCCAATTGATTTCTTAGCTCATTAACCTCTTTAAATTCATTGATAACTCGAAAGATAATTCGGATCAATAACTTGCCATTATAATCCAATAATTTGATGGCATCTTTTAGATCAGGATAGTTTACCAACACTTCAAAAGAGCGATAATTTTCATCTTTCACAGGATTTCCATTCGCATCTACCGCCAGGATTTCATCCCAGAGATGATAGACATCTGCAATCGCAAAACGTTCAAGAGAATATCCATAAGAAGGCTTGGGTCTGATCACATCTTCTGGAATATGACCTTCCCGAAACTCGATAGAAAGTCCCAGCTCGTTTCGTGCTCGTACCGTCAAAATTTCTAAATCCGCAAAACTATATAATGGATCTGCCCCTGCATCTACCGATAAAATTAAGCGACAACGCCGGCGCAATAATTCGTAAACACCTAGATTTTCAATATGTCCACCATCCGAAATATTAAGCTTTCGATTAGAGGTACCGATTTTAGAAAATAATTCTTTAAAAAAATACCAAGGCCACCATACGCGCTCCGATTCGTTTCGTTTGAGTGGGTTAGATATCCAAAATCCCAAACGGACATTAAAGGTAGTCATCAGGACGCTGAGCAATTTATTTGAGTAAGTTCCCATTCCGGGATTCACTGCGGCAGCGGAGATAGTGGTAGCAGCCGGCAACGTCAATTCCTGATAATCTTTGAACGTATCTGTATCCACATATCCGGTAATTTTAGAACCAAAATAAAATGGAGACAAGAGAAAATAATCACTGGCTTTTGCTCCTTTAAAGTTATCGTCGCCTCCTCCTAATAATTGTAGATTTAAACAAGTATTAATTAAAGGATAAGGAGCCACCAAATTTTCAGGAGAGGTATCATTTTGTTTAATCAGTTTGGATAGTTCTACGTTTTTATAATTTTCACCAAAATGTAAATATGCATCAGCTAATTGATTTCGATAAAATCGATGGAAACTAATCGCATTCGGATTTGCAAAATATCCTAGCGCAATGGCTAGGAGTGCTGCTAAAATATGAAAGAAGATTATTCCTACTTTTCCAATTCCTAAAGCGGTGCGTATTTCTTCGTAGAATTCTACATTGGAAGAACCAATTTTTAGTAAAATTAAAAGTCCACCAGCAATGAGCGTTAATAGAGCAAGAACCGCTTCCGCTTGATTAAATTTCCTTGAAATTCCTAGATCATATTTTAATCTTAAATTGTAAATAAAGTGAACAATGTAGATTAAAAAAAACAATCCAATTCCGATTTCTACTATATTCCATTTATCAATAAAATTATAGACTTCCGTTTGCAAATTATAATCATCTACCAATCCTCGGACTTTACCAATTCCTGATAATAAAGTTAGAAATAAAAAAATAAAAATTAACGGACTGATCCAACTCATGAGCGTACTGACCAAATAACCAATCACCAGGATAAACGTATTCCAAATCTTTCCTCTTCCTACGCCTGGCATCATGTATTCTCCTCGATCTCGAAGATAATTAATATGATCTTGGTGAAATAAATTTCCGTAAGCTTCTTCCGGTTGGTCTTTTATTTCTGAAGCCTTTTTCCTTAACAAAGATTGCACGTATGCGCCTGTATACCCACCACCTGAAACAGTGGAGAGGTAATCCGCTTTTTTTAAAATTCCAAATTTATTCAGTGTTTTAAGTATGCCTAGATTAATGGTGGCAGATCGAATTCCTCCACCGGACATAGCGATTCCGAAACGGGTGTCATCGAGTTCGTCTGCTTCGGATGTACCGTTTCTATATTTTCTTCTGGCTTTCAGGTGCTCATCTTCTTGCTCAATCACCTGATGAAAGTTGAGTTTTTTCTTTTTTGACATAGCGGAGCAAATTTTTCAAAAAGGATAGGAAAAGAAAAGTAGATTACTAATTCCATTAACGGAATTATTCTAATAGTATACTTCGTACCTCAAAGATGGATCGTCTATCTTATCCTAAGTTACTAGCAATCAATAAATCTAAATCTGTGTATTTGATACCAAAACGTTCGCTGAGGTAATGATTTGTCAGGGTTCCTTTATAGATATAAATACCGTGACGTAATCCCATATCACGTTGAATGAGTCTTTCTATATTTCCAGAAGCACCAGCTCTTAGTAAGATGGATACTAAAATATTACTCACTGCAATAGAAGCGGTACGTGCTACCTTAGAAGGAATATTTGGTACACAATAGTGAATCACATCATGTTTTACAAATGTAGGTCGATCGTGATTAGTGACTTCAGAGGTGGCAAAACATCCCCCCTGATCAATACTTACGTCAATGATCACGGCACCTCTTTTCATTTTAGCAACGATCTCTTCGCTGACAATAATCGGTGTTCGTCCCGAGGCTGAATGCATGGCACCAATGGCAACATCGGCGGTCAGCAGTTCTTTTTCCATTTGCATTGGATTCAATGACGAAGTATTCAATTGACGCCCCACTTGACTTTGGAGGCGCATCAGCTTAGAAATATTGTCATCAAATATTCGCACCTCAGCACCTAATCCGATTGCTACCCGTGTGGCAAACTCTGCCACTACTCCTGCTCCAAGAATCACCACCTTAGCACAAGGCACTCCTGAAACACCACCAAGCAATACTCCTTTTCCACCATTTGAATTCGTCATCAATTCAGCAGCCGTTAACATGATGCTCATTCCTGCTAATTCGCTCATAATTCTTACAACAGGGAAGGAATTATTTTCATCCTTGATGTATTCCATCGCCATAGCAATCACGCGCTTAGAACGTAATTTCTCAATATAATTTCGAGTAATAATAGGTAAATGGAGCGGAGAAAATAAGATCTGATTAGGTCGTAAATAATCTATTTCTTCCAGAGTAGGCGGTGCGATCTTAATAATGATATCCGACTTATAGACTTGCTCTTTGCTATAGGCGATATCAGCGCCTGCTTCGGAATAACGATGATCAGAATAATTGGCTTTCAGTCCAGCTTCAGATTCAATGACTACTCGATGGCCATGATTGACCAATGTAGCGACTGCAGATGGTACTAATGCGACCCTTCTTTCCTGCAAAGTGGTTTCTTTAGGAATACCAATAAACATAGAATTTGACTTTCGCTTAACCTGAAGCATTTCCGTTTGCGTCTGGAGGCCTCCTTCTGTGAAAATCTTAGGAATGGGTATCCGCTTCTTCTTTTCGTCACTCATGCAGTATTAAATTTGAGAGTATTTGTTAAATCGCTCATGCAATAATTAGACTTTATTCTAAAAAAATTTATATGCTCCCAAATGATCTTTTCAATCAGCTTTTCGGCTTTTTTTTCGTCCGTAATCAGATTACGCACTCAAAAAAGAGCCTCAATCTGATCCAAAACCTCTATTTGGTTTCTTTAAAAAAATTTTCAGTATAAAGTCTATTACAAAAGTATAATTTTCCGCTTTGAATCTTCAACGATTCCAACTTTTATTTTCAGAACCTCTTCTAAGGGCAATAAAGGTTCAATCAAGTCAGGCCATTCTATTAGACAGAGAGAATTGCTATACAAAACGTCCTCAATTCCAATATCCATCGCTTCATCTATTGAATTTAGTCGATAAAGGTCTAAGTGATAAATAATTCCTCGATCCGACTCATACTGGTTAATTAGGGAATAGGTCGGACTGGTCACTTTTTCTGTTACCCCATGGTATTGACAAATTCGTTGAATTAAGGTGGTCTTTCCGGCTCCAATTTCACCAGAAAACAGCCAAACCTTACGATCTGCTGCATATGCTGCGATTTTTTGAGCAGCAGCTGGAAGTCCATTCAGATTCTCTACAATTAATTCCATAAGTTAATCATGTTATTTCAACACAAAAATCGCCTATTTTTTCGCTTTTTCAAGGAGATTTTGATCCATCGCCAACTTCACCGTAAAAAATCGGAAAAATAAGTCATTTTTCAACCGGAAATGGATTAATAATTACACAGAAAACATGTAGAAAAAGTAACATGTTTTTATTCCAGTTTTGAATAGGTTTTTCCGGCAATTTTATCCACTAAAACCCCGCTTAAAACGGAATAAAATGCGTATTTTTACGGGATGGAAGAAAATAATAAAAAAGGCTCGCCAGAGTCTGGAAAAAGCGACTACGGTGCCAATAATATCCAAGCACTTGAAGGCTTGGAAGCGGTACGAAAAAGACCT
>CALKJE010000384.1 GCA_937995675.1 uncultured Saprospiraceae bacterium | reverse complement strand
TATATTTGCATCCGCTTTAAGGGGCGATTAGCTCAGTTGGTTCAGAGCACCTCGTTTACACCGAGGGGGTCGGGAGTTCGAATCTCTCATCGCCCACAAAAAAATTAGTCTTTACGTCATCGCACGTAAAGACTTTTTTTTATGGAATTGTTAAACAACTTCTATACCTTTCTCTTCGAATTTATTTTTCTTCCTTTTCTATTTGAATTTTTCTTTCCATGATTGAATACTTATCTGACTTACTGAAAAAAGAATATCACCTTTCTGGTACCTTAACTCCATTGGTCGGAGAGCTAGATCTCAACTTTCGGCTGCATAGCACTGATGGAACAGATTACATTCTGAAAATTGCGCATTTTGGCGAAAGCCTCGAACACCTTGAAATGCAACATGCTATGATGGCACATTTGTCAGATAGGATAGGAATTTATCAAGTACCAAAGGTAGTACCGACATTAGATTTTGCACATATCTTAAAAATACCTGATGATCAAAATAGAGAACGTCTACTCCGTCTACTCACTTGGGTACCCGGAAGTTTATTAGCACATCTTAATCCTCATTCTCCAAATTTACTCGAAAGTACGGGGCGACTCTGTGGTAGAGTCACCAAGGCATTAGAAGATTTTGAACATCCTGGAGCAAATCGCACACTTCGTTGGGATCTTGCACAGGCAGATTGGTTATTGGAACATAAAGAAGCACTAAACCAACCTGAATTAGTCCAACCTTTTTTGGAGGGTTTTATTAAAAAGGTTAAACCACAGTTAACTACCTTGCCTCGACAGGTCATTCACAATGATGCGAACGATTATAATGTTCTAGTTGATTCGAACGAACAAAAAGCGTTGGGGTTGATTGATTTTGGTGATGCGGTCCACACAATACGGATTGCAGAACTGGCTATTTTAATCGCCTACGCGATCATGCACAAACCAGATGTGTTAGCTGCTGCTGTGCAGGTGACGAATGGATTTAGCCAAACCTGTCCATTGTTACCCGAGGAATTGGAAATACTCTATCTCCTCGTTGGATTGCGATTGACAACCACCGTGACAGCTGCTGCTTTAAACCGGAAAGAATTTCCAGATCATGCTTATCATTTTATCAGCGAAGCACCGGCTTGGGAGGCACTAGAAAAATGGGCGGCTCTTTCTGAAAACCTGGTACATTATGCATTGCGAGGTGCCGCTGGTTTATCGCCTGTCCCTCAACGAAAACAGTTTGATACTTGGTTAAGTAAAAATAAAAATCAATTGTCCCCGATGTTGGAGATAGATTTTTCGGAAACTCCTTTTCTAAAATTAGATTTACAAGTAGATAGTTTAGCATTAGGGAATAACCATGATTTTGAAGACATTGAAAAATTTGGAGAAACGATTGATCGAATGCTGAAAGAGGCAGGCGTGATCTACGGATTGGGTGGTTATGGCGAAACACGTCCTTTTTATTCTACCGATGCTTATCGAGTGATGGGCAATGATGGTCCACACTGGCGAACCGTGCATTTGGGAGTGGATGTTTGGGCACCAGCAGAAACAGCGGTCTATGCGCCTTTGGATGGTATTGTTTTTAGTATGAAAAACAATATAGGCGAACGAGATTATGGACCCACGATTATTTTAGAACACAAGGTCGATGATGATTTTACTTTTTATACGTTGTATGGACATCTGAGTTGGTCAGCTACCAAAAATCTAAGAGCCGGTGACCCAATTAAAAAAGGAGCGTTGCTTACCCGTATTGGACCTCCACCAGAGAATGGTAATTGGCCACCACATTTACATTTTCAAATTTTGCTAGACCCATTAGATGGAAATGGTGATTTTCCAGGTGTTGCTTTTCCAACGGAACAAGAACTATGGAAGAACATCTGTCCTGATCCGAATATTTTTATTACCAAAGAAAATATTCTACCAAGAGGATTTCCAAAAAAAGAAAAACTCCTTGCTTCACGTAAGAAAAATTTAGGTGCGAACTTAAGTCTCTCTTATGCAGAACCCATTGCAATGGTTCGTGGCTATAAGCAGCACCTTTATGATCAATCCGGTCGACGATATCTTGATACTTGTAATAACGTTCCGCATGTTGGACATCAGCATCCACGAATCGTTCGAGCGGCACAAAAACAGATGGCATTATTAAATACCAACACGCGTTATTTATATCCTCAACTGACGGAATATGCGGAAGCATTGGCTGCTAAATTTCCAGATCCCTTGGAAGTTTGTTTTTTAGTAAACTCTGGTAGTGAAGCAAATGAATTGGCGTTACGAATGGCGCGTACGTATACCGGCCAACGAGATATGCTGGCGGTAGAAGTCGGATATCACGGAAATACCAATGCAGTGATCGATGTGAGTGCTTATAAATTTAATGGAAAGGGGGGAGCTGGAACTCCGAATGCCACCCATCTTTTGCCGTTACCAGATATCTATCGAGGTCGACATCGAGATCTAGTAACGGCTGGAAGTGATTATGCCGCATATGCTCAGAAAATTATTGATGATTTAGCGAAGGCTGGAAAAGCACCGGCAGGATTTATTTGTGAAAGCATTTTGAGTTGTGGTGGTCAAATTGTTTTACCAGAGAATTATTTAAAAAAGATATTTAAAACGGTACGGGAGGCAGGAGGACTTTGTATCATGGATGAAGTACAGGTAGGATTCGGTAGAGTAGGAACTCATTTTTGGGGATTTGAATTACAAAATGTCGTACCGGATATTGTCACACTGGGTAAACCGATTGGGAATGGTCATCCGCTTGGTGCAGTGGTGACTACCCGGAAAATTGCCGATGCTTTTGCCAATGGAATGGAATACTTTAATACATTTGGTGGCAATGCAGTTTCTTGTGTTATTGGTCGAGAAATATTGTCAGTAGTGGAAGAGGAAGCCTTAATGAAAAATGCAGCATTGGTCGGGAATTATTTATTAGAAAAATTGAAAAAATTACAAGAAAAATTTCCAGTGATCGGTGATGTACGTGGACATGGATTGTTTTTAGGATTTGAATTAGTAAAAGATCATGAAAAAAGAATCCCTGCTCCTGAACAAGCGACCTACTTGGCGAATCGAATGCGACAACGTGCTATTTTGATGAGTACCGATGGTCCGGACCATAATGTGATTAAGATTAAACCACCGATGTGTTTTACATTGGAGGATGCAGATTTTTTGTTGAGCCAGTTAGAAATCGTTTTATCCGAAAATCAAATGCAGGTTTAGAGAACTTTCCCAAACTCTTTTTCATTATTGGTGTTTATGTAAATGTTATCACACTAATGGGTATTTGCGCGTTTGCAGCTACTCTCCGGCGGTACTGCCGGAGCTGGGAGGCAAGAAATGGTAGAAATATCCAGTAGTGTGATAACAGTAATTAAATCAACGTTCTACTTCACTTTTAAATAGAAAATTATGTTTGGATTATTCAAAAAAGACCCAGTTAAAGTATTAGAAAAAGAATACGATGCTATTTTATTAAAAGCAAGGGACACGCAACGAGCTGGAGATATCAAAGGATATGCTAAATTAATGGCAGAATCAGAAGAAATTATGGATCGGATTGAGTCTTTGCGTAAGAAATCCTAAATAATGTCTATCTTGTAGTATTTGCGAATCGGGAGTTAAAATTCAATTTAAAACCAAAATAGCTTATAAAAATGTTTTTAGCATTTGGCTAAAAGCAAATAGCAAGAAACAATACACAGAAGGATGCTACATTTTGAAACTCATACTCATGCCGACGGTGCTCCGTGGGTGGTCTTTGTCCATGGCGCAGGTGGTGCAATTGGTACTTGGCGATATCAAGTGGAAGCATTCAAACCTTATTTCAATATACTTTTGTTGGATTTACGGGATCATGGTTTGTCTAAAAATATGACACCTGTTTTTGATTCTTATACTTTTAAAATTGTTTGCACAGACATTTTAGAAGTGGTGGATCATCTTGGAATTGAAAAGGCGAGTTTTGTTTCTCTTTCTTTAGGTAGTGTCATCTTACAACGTCTTGCGGTCAATAGACCTCAACTTGTTGATAAAATCGTCATGGCTGGAGGGATTTTTCGAGCTACACTCAAGATGCGATTTTTTGTACATGGTGGAAAATTCTTCGATTATATACTTCCTTATCAATGGATTTACCGGATTTTCTCTTGGGTGGTTTTACCCAAAAAAAACCATCAATTCTCTCGTGAAATGTACCGGAAGCAAGCCAAGAAGTTAACCAATAAAGAGTATATGAAATGGGTAGGGTTGTACGGCGAATTTTTTAAAATTCTCGATGAATGCTTTAACGCACCTATGCTCAACAAAAGTCTGGTCGTCATGGGCGCACAAGATCATGTCTTTTTAAAAGCGGCGCAACGCTTTGCTGAAAAACAAAAAGAAGCCAAATTGGTGATCTTTGAAAAATGTGGTCATATCTGTAATATCGAAAGATGGAAAGACTTTAACCGAGTAGCGGTACAGTTTCTACGAGAAGCAACCGCCAATGATCTGGAAAATCAGCCGCTAGAAATGGGGATGAGCTAGTACCGAAAGTGTTAAGTTTCTATATAATCAATAAGGCGATTTTTTTCAAGCGCAAGCGCAACTTCAAAGCATCGCTTCTCATTTAGTAGCTTTTGCTTTTGCGCTTGAAGTTGAAGTTAAAAAATAAGGATCTGGGCAGCTAATTTTAAAATACATAACAATTTAGTGTCTGCTACACTAGCCTTAATTATCCTTTACACATCGACAACTAACCGCGCGATCTTTATCTGTATTCTTAAGAATAATTAAATCATACCCTTTTCCTTGCCTTCTTACTTTGACTGTTGCCCAACCCTCAGCCGTTTCAGTCGCAGTCAAATAATGTCCTTCTTTTCCCATATTAAAATAAAAACTTCCTTGGTGAGAACGGAAACCACCAAATTGTAACTGTGCATAATTTTCAGGAACGTGATAAGTTAATGCTCCTTCTTTACCACGTTTTATAATTGGCTTCATACCTAAAATCAGGTATTCCCAATCTGCTAAGGTTGGAACTTTCCATCCTTTAGGACATATATTCTCTCTTGGATTTCCTTCTATATCTATCGCTGCATCATAATTATAAAGTTTTCCAAAATGCTTACAATAACGGTCTAAATCTTTATAACAATAAGAAGTCTCATTTTGAAATTGCAGATTATTAGTCATGATTTGTAGGTCGCCGATGGAAACAGCAGCGTAGCGAATGCCATCTCGGCTATCCTGAAATTTAGTAGTAGGTAAAGTACCGGTGAATCCGCATAGGAAGATAATTCCTAGCAGACCAATAATGGATGATCTCATAGTGTAACGTTGGTTAAATACAGTAATTTCGTCCGGGGGGAGTAAATTGTAAGTTTAAAACGGAGGTCCGATTTTAAGAGAGTAGGAGGGGAATTATAAATATATTTAAATCTTATCTTTAAGTCAATGGCTCTGAGAAAAATACCGTATTCAGGGTAGGGAGGTTAGATCGTCTAATTTAGCTAATACGGAAGGGGTTTTATATACTCCATAAGGCGAAAATTTTTCAAGCGCAACTTCAAAATCAAAACCAAAATCAAACACTTTTATCGTGTTTTCTTGACGAGTTACTTTCTCTTTTATTTTGTAGGCTGTCTTGTTTGGTAGAGGTATTTCTTTTTGAAAAATATTATTCCTTATTTAGTAGTTTTTGCTTTTGCTTTTGCACTTGAAGTTGTTTTTGAAGTAGCTGATTCTAAAGACATAGCAATCTAGTGCCTGCTGCACATAGCTAGAATGTTCAATCTACGCTAAAAGAATGAAAAATTTCTTCTTGCATTTTTTGAGCACTTAAAATCGGACTCTAGTAAAAATTTATGTTCAATAGCATTTTGTTAATAACTGGAATTATTCCCGCTAAATGAAGTTTCCGACCTTGAGCTTTTTTCCATTCGGCGCATTAATAAAATGTCTTAAGAAGAATACTGTGTGAGCTAAACAACCGCTAAGTAAAATATAAATGATTGATATTCAGAAATTTTTATTACAAAAGCAGAATCTCAAAGCGAGTTTATTCGGCTTGACATTTTATTAGACGTGCCGAATTCGAAAAATGCGACAGGCGGGAGATTTTTTGTTTCGTTTTTTTTCGGCAAAAAAATGAACTAGAAAAATAAATTTAAATATAC
>CALKJE010000383.1 GCA_937995675.1 uncultured Saprospiraceae bacterium | reverse complement strand
GTACCATTTCCTGGAACTGGAGGAGTTGGAGGTGGACCAGAAAAATCTAATGGTATCACCCAATACTCTGCTCCAACACTGCAGCTACCTCCACTTTCCCATTCTAACTCAGCTGATTCGGCAGTAACATCTACTACAAATAAATTATTTGGTTCAGGACATGAACTAGGAGGAGAACAGGTAACAGACATTTCAAAATCACCGACATCTGATTGATAGCCATTTACATAGATAAGGTAGTTAGTGCCAAGTTGACTTTGGAAGGTCAAAGTAGGTTGCCAAGAACAAGAACTAACTCCATCTAAACCATTTAAACAAACTAAGCCAGAACAGTCACCTGTAAAGATGCTGATATCTGCGTCGTAATTTGTCGCTAAACCATTATTCTCACATAAATCAAGTGTTATTTCATCTCCCGTACCAACAAAAGAATACCATAGTCCTGCTGCATCAGGAGTATCTCCACCACAAGTGGTCGTTCCACCACCATTCGGAAGATTACCTCCGGTAGCATTTGTGGTACTTCCCAAATAGGAGTTACCACAAGTTACGGTGATCGCATCCGTACATAGGTCGTTAGTAGGAGGAGGAACACAAGAAGCGGTTATATCAGAAATAGTGGTACTACGAGTAGAACTAGAAGCAGTAATATTCACTAATGTTCCAGAAGCATAAGGACCTAAGCTATAGTTCTGACCTTCGTTAATATTTGTAAAACTAGAAACACTTTGATCATCAGATAAATTTATACTAGTATTTCCACAAAAATCATCTACCGTTGCAAGGATGCTAAACTGATCATTATCACAATCAGCGATCACTAAATGACTGAGCGAAGGATCCTGTTCATTAGGAAAAACGATATAAGTATTTTGACAACTTGGATTATCTGCATCCAATAGGGTCAGATCAAAATTTGTTGAAAAACCCACTGGATTTAAATTATAGCCTACGCCTTCTTGAATATCATTGATCGTTTCGCCTAAAGAGGTCGTGGCGTTAACGGTGGTGGCAGTTCCTTTTGCGTCAAGTACAAAGGTGGTAACAAATTGTCCATTTTGACATTGTCCAAAATAAAAAGATAAGGTTGGAGGAGTGCAGTTTGGTTCATCGAAAGCACAAATAGAAAAAGGACCGATACGGTTAAACCCTCTTCCCCAAACTCTAACGTATAAAATATCCGAAGGTGTTTGTCCTGTCAATTCTATTTTAGGCATAGAACCTATTCCGCTATTTTCGTCGCAGGCGATCTCTGTCAATGCGCTACAGCTTCCAGAATAAATGGCCATTTCGCCATCTGAGAATCCACCTGAAGCAAAACTCATCTCCACGGTAAGACTTCCTGTAGTAGGAACAATTACGGAATACCAAACATCTTCGCCGAGGTAAAACCCACAATTAGGTGTACCAACTCCTGAATCAGATGCTCCCTCATTAGAACCAAAGGTGGCAATACAATCACCGTTTGTATCAACAGGCAAATTTACCGCGTTACTACAATCATCATTTTGCAATGGTTCTTCAATACAAATAGAAAAGGGGCCTGAAAGAGCAGTAAATCCTGCCTCAAACCAAACCAATACCAAGTATTCTTGCCCGATGGTTAAACCGGATACCGTTCTAGATCCATTTACATTGAGCACACAGTCAATCTCGCTGCCACCACAGCCATCAAAAACAGCTATTTCCAATTGATCAGTGGACATGGGATTTGTGTTCTCTAGAAAAATTTCCACTTCCGTAGTTGCTGCAGTAAAACGATACCATACGCCATTATTACAACCTGTTCCAGTAACAGAACTACAACTTGAGTAAAAATCACAAGAGACGGAACCATCATGAGAGGCGTTGACGGTGGTACCTGTAATTGACCCAGAAGAACAGCCTCCTTGAGCACTAGGAATAATTTCGATTGCATCCGAACAATCATCATTAGCAGGAGGTCCTCCAAGACAAATTTCAAAGTCTCCTTGATTATTATCTTCTGAGTAGACCAATATATAATAGGTGTTACCGGAAGTTAAATTTTCGAAATGCTTAAATTGAAAATTAGGGATGCATGCAATAGCATCTACTCCACAACCATCATATAGAGCGCCTCCATGAACACTTCCGTTTAAGGAATTTAAATGTATATCAATACTTTCTCCAACAGGAGCTTGGAAACTATACCAAACACCAAATACATCATCATTATTACAAAAGCTAGCATCAAAATCCTGTAAGGCTCCAGTAGTAGTTCCAGCCACTAAATTTCCAGAACAAGTTCCAGCCGTATTGACGTTCAGCGCTTGAGCTGATGTACAGTCGTCATTAGGTAAGGGTTGCGTAGATTCATACACACAGATGTCAAACGAACTGCCTGCGCAAGATCCGTTTGCTCCCCAGACTCTGATGTAATAATCTTCTCCTGCGGGTAAAGTATTATCGTAAATAAGCGTACTTCCATTCGTAATACAATCTAACTCTGTTCCTCCACATCCATCGTAAAGCGCCATGTTTTCATATCCGTTAATGACAATACCATCGGTTACGGTAGTACTAGTAGAAAAGGTAAACCATACATCTCTTGCGATCGTTCCGCAGCTGACAGGATCCGATGAGGTGGTTGCTCCGTTTAGGGTTCCGGTAGTAGCTATGCAACTAGTTTCATTTGAATATAGTGTCAAGGTAGCGGCACTTGTACATTCGTCATTTGTCGATGGACCATAGGTGTTTTCGTAAATACAAAGATCAAAACTTCCTTCTCCTCCTTCTGTCCAGACGGTAAATTGAGTATTTAATACATCAAAAGTATTATTGTCAATAGTAATACATTCATTAATGACTAAGGTTACCGCTCCTCCACTAGGACTATAATTACAGGCAATTTGAGAAAAGCCTCCTTCTGTAATTGCTTCGCTACAAGTTTGACCAAGTACAGAGAATAGAGCGACGCCAATTCCTCCCGATCCGGAATAATTGCTTATCTCAATGGTTAATCCGTCATAGGTTCCAGCATTTGGTAAAAACCAAATATTAGAAACGGTCGATACGTTACAATCCATTTCTGCAAAATCGGAAGAAGCTCCTACCGTAGTACCAGAAGTAAGTGTACAAGCACTTTGATTTGCATCTATGTTGATACTTGTAGGATTATTACAATCTTGGGCTTTTAAATGAATAGTTGATAAGATGAAAAATAAAAAGAATAGGGAACTCGTGTGGTAGAATAGCTTCATTGGTTTGTAGTATTAGGAATTAAAAAATGATAGCTTTTTCCTTTGTTTGAAAAAGTAAAACCTAAACCTATTACAGATTTTCAAAAAGCTTTTTAAGTTTTTTGAAAAATACTTTAGCTATTCTGTTTTTTAGTAAAAAATACTTTAGCTATTGTCTTAGTGTGGTAATTATTGTTAATCTTAATGTATTGATAGTGAATTACTTACGTGTTTCTATCGGTGTGTGTCCAAATTTCTTTTTGTAGGCTTGTGTAAACCATGAGGGACTGTTGAATCCAGTTTGATAGGCTACTTCAGCGATGCTAAAATTTTGATTTGCTAATAATTTTTTGGCTTCTAAAAGTCGATAAGTACGGATATATTCGGTGGTAGATAATCCGGTGAGTGCTTTGATTTTTTTATGAATAGTGCTACGCGACATTTTAATCTGATGGCAGAGATCGTTAATACTAAAATTACTATCGTCTAAGTGTTTGGCAATGATTTTATTGAGTTTTAGTAAAAATTTATCCTCTACTTTGGGCGCTTTTTCTTTTTGTAATTGGGTCAAATGACTTTCTTGTAATTGCTGTCGGATGGTTAATAAATTGTTGATTCGAACCAGTAGTTCTTCTTTTTGGAAAGGTTTTACTATATAAGCATCTGCTCCAGATTTTAAACCAGATACTTTATCGGACTGATTGGCTCGAGCTGTCAATAAGATGATAGGAATATGGTTGGTACGAGGATCTTTTTTTAAGGTAGCACATAACTGAAACCCATCCATGACGGGCATCATAATATCACTGATGATGATATCCGGCAATTTGGCTGTCGCTATATTCAATCCTTCCTGACCATTGGTCGCAAATTCACAATGATAAGTATCATGAAGGCAAGTTTGTAAATAATAGATCACGTCCTTATTATCTTCTACAATTAGGATGGAGGGTTGATCGTTGAGGGGAGGTGATTGACTGATTTTGGGAGATGTGATTTTACTTTCTGGAAGCAATGTTATTAACGTATCGTCGGGGCTGACTAACTCTTCAAGAGGAGAGGAGATAATCGGATCATTATGAATGGGTAAATGAATGATAAAGGTTGTTCCACTTCTAGGACTACTTTCTACTTTGATATGACCATCCATTAAGGCAATGATTTCTGCTACCAAAGCTAGTCCAATACCGGTACCCTGTTGTTGGATGGCATCCTCATCTTTTTTTAGTTGAGGTGTGGCTTGATAAAATCGACCAAAAATAAAAGGTACCTCTTTAGGTGGAATTCCAATTCCATTATCTTTCACTCGAATCTCTAATTGATTCTTTTCTTCCGTATGATCTATTTTAGCTACTATAATAATTTTACCATATTTTGGTGTAAACTTTATAGCATTGGATAGCAAATTACTAATTACTCGTTGCAATTTTTCATCATCAAAATCCATGGTCAATTCATTGATTTCGGAATAGAATTGCAAATCTAATTCCTTAGATTGAGCATAGGATTGATAGGAGTCAACCAAATATTCTAAATAATTTATAACATCATTTTTTGTTAAATTAAGCTCCATCTTTTTTGCTTCGAGTTGCGCTAAATCTAACATCTGATTCACTAGGTCTAACAACTTTGTGGCATTGTTAGTTACCATTCCTAATTTTTTTTTGATGGCCGTATTAGAATTACGCATCAGTTCTTTTGACATACCAATAATGATAGTGAGCGGAGTACGGAATTCGTGTGAAATATTGGCAAAAAAAGTATTACGCATCTCGTTTAATTCTTTCTGATGTCGAGCTTCTTGCTCACGTAAATTTAAGGTGCTTCTCATAATGCTTTTTTCCTTTTCTGCTAGTCTACTTTTATAGGCTAATCCTACAGAGAAAAACAATACTTCTAATAATATTCCAGTATACTGAGGAATATAAGTGACATCAAACCAGTTGACAATGTGTACTTCTTTAAAACTCATTAATCCTGTCGCTACCGTTGAAACCAATAATACGATGCTGCCAGTAAGTACAAAAAACGATAAGCGTCCTTGAAAATAAATGATTCGAAACACAATCACGGATAGAATCGCCAAAGCAATAATTTTTGTAAAACTGTAAAAACGCCAAGCCCATGACGGATCAATCAGCATTAAGATTCTATCTATTACAAAACAGCCTAAACATATCCACAAACCTCGCAAGGCAATTTTATGGAGATTTGGTAACTTATTTTTTGCATCCAAAAAACTATCTACAAAAAGCATGTAGAAAGAAATATTTAATAAAATCAATGGCGTCAAAAAATGATGCGCACTAAACCAAATAGGCCAAATACGGATCAATGGACTGTTAAAATCAAAGTCTCGTGTAAAGAATAGTAAAAGAGAAAAAATGTATAACGAATAAAAAAGGTATGCCTTATCGCGGTTTTGTAAATATTGGAAAAGATTGACAATGGTAATGAAAAACAATAATCCGAAAAAAGTAAACTGAAAAATATATACTCGAATAATCTGAAAATAATTTTGAGATAATTCAAATTGAGGATGATAAATTCTAGGAATAATCTTTCGATTAATTTCTATTTCATTTTTTATTTTGATATAAATTTCGTGCGGAACATTAGACGTTAGTGTGAGTGGTGCAGACGAAGGATCAGGAAAAGGTAGTTGGTCATGGGCGGTTGTTCGATTAACTTTCATCCCTACCAGTGATGATGCGGTTGTCTGATCAGGACTTACTACATAAACATGGAGGCTATCAAAAGCGCCACAGTTTAAACTAAATAATGAAGATGTTTCTTCGTGAATAATAACAGGTAGTCGCAACCAATAAGCATATTTTCCTCGTTCATATTTTCCAGCCAACTCTAGATTTTTCAAATAAATAAAATCACCGTTCTTAAATTTTTGTTGGATAATCTCGAGTGGAAGATTAGCAGTCTTGTCGACATAAATTTGAGATTTTTGAGATAGGTCAATGACTTGAGTAAAGCCTTTGGGAAGGGTCAGGTCATTTGAATATTGACCAACGGCAAATGATGCCATAAGGAGGAATAGGCACAAAAGAGCCCAAGAAGTTTTCATGTATTTGGTTTAAAAAATGTTCTCTTGATCCTTTAACAATGAAGTCGTTAAGTATTGAACAGAAAACTCGCTCATTTTAAAATAGCAAAACTGAACCCTCGAGTAATCTATCAACCTATGGTTAAATGACTTCTAACTAACAATAGCACGATATAAAGATAGTAATAATGTTTCATTTATAAAATTTCAAATATAGAATTTCAAATATAAAAGCTACTTAAAATTCTATGATAAAACACAGAAAAAATCTTAAACTAGGATCAATCTTTTCCTATCTTTGCCCTAAAATTTACGACGATGAAAAGTATCCAAGTCCAAGCAGGCGAAGGCCTCGATAAAATTAAACTAGTTGTACAAGAAACACCCGAACCAGCCGCAGGAGAAATTCGCGTTCGTTGGCATGCTACCTCTTTAAATTTTCATGATTATATGGTCGCCAAAGGTTTGCTTCCGGTACCCGAAGGACGAGTGCCAATGTCTGATGGAGCAGGAGAGATAGATGCGGTTGGACCCAATGTAACACGTTGGAAAAAAGGAGACAAAGTCATGTCCCTCTTCTTTCCTCGCTGGCAACACGGCGCACCGACGATTGATACCACCCGATTTATTTCCGGTGAAACCATCGATGGATACGCAACGGAATATTCCGTTTTACCATCCAATGCGGTTACCGCCATGCCAGACGATTATTCTTATGCAGCGGCAGCGACTCTTCCTTGCGCAGGCTTGACGGCTTGGCGAGCCTTGGTCGTAGAAGGACAAATCAAATCAGGCGATTCGGTCTTGATTGAAGGTACTGGAGGGATGTCGATCTTCGCTTTACAATTTGCTAGAATGGCTGGTGCTGAAGTTTTTGCAACCACCGGTTCTAATGAAAAAATTGATCGACTTAAAGAAATGGGCGCAACCGAAGTGATCAATTACAAAGAAAATCCAAAATGGGGAAAAACACTTTTTAAAAAAACAGGAGGTATCGATCACGTAATTGATGTAGGAGGCAACGCCACCATGCGCCAATCCATCGAAGCTGCTAAGCTATATGGAAAGATTTATTCTATCGGTATCCTGGGAGGCCCCAAAGGAGAAATTCTTTTTCCAAAATTATTCTTTAAACACTTAAGTATTATCGGCCTCGCTGTCGGTAGCGCCACCATGCAAGAAGATATGGTCAAAGCCGTCAACGCCAATAAATTTCAGCCAATTCTAGATAAACACTTTGCACTAGAAGAATTAGGCGATGCTTTTAGATACCAAGAAGGAGGAAAGCATTTTGGGAAAATTATTGTTGAATATTAGATTTATTGATGTGCGGATCGGTAAAAAACCATGGAAATTTACCCCGACCCTGAAGGGAGTTTCCATGATTTTTTACCTTGTTTTTTTGAGTAAGAGTTCGTTATTATTCAACGATTCAACGATTCAACGATTCAACGCGCGCAGCGCCTCAAACATCCATCCTTCCTCTCTCCGCCATCACCTCCGCCACCTTTCCAAAAAACGCCATTCTAGGATCTTTGGTAGCGCCGTCTACATAGCGTTTGTAAAGTTGTTGAGCGATGATCGCCAATTTCCAAAAAGAAAAAGATTCATACCATTTGATCGCATCTAAAGAAAAGCCCGTATAATCTTGATAGCGTTCTTTTAAAAATTCTTTGGGTGGATAATCACCGATCAGCATGACTGGCAAGTTTTTATATTTAGCAGTTATTGGATCAATCCAATAACTAAGCGTTACGCCAAAATCTGCGAGTGGATCGCCGAGCGTCGCCATATCCCAATCAAAAATTGCCGTGACCTTATCAGGGTTGTCTGGTTGAAATTGGCAGTTATCTAGTTTTAGATCATTGTGAATAATGGAAGCAGTTTGAGGAGTCGGCATATTTTGCGCGAGTGCATCGCGAATCCAATCCATGTTTTTATTTTCCGTAGTTTTGGAAAGGTTCCATCGTTTTCCCCAGCCTTCTAATTGACGGTTCAAGTATCCTTCCGGACGTCCTAATTTTTCTAACGCACCTTCAATCTTAATCGTATGTAAATCCGCTTGTGCACGAATCAGTGCATTGGCTAGACGTTCTTCGACTTTAGGAATCTTGGCAAACTCCTCAGGTAATCTTTTTCGGATCACGACACCATTACATCTTTCCATAATAATAAAAGGTGCTCCTACAATTTCTTCATCTTCACAGAGCCAGTAGGCTTGAGGGGCAGCAGGGAGATGTTTATGCAATTGCGAAAGCACGCGACCAAGCCAGCGCAAACTATTATCGTTTTCTACAATGATCCTATCGAACGCTTTTGCGCTCTTCTGATTGCGATCACGCTTAAGCATAACGGTAGGTTTACCGTCATCCCCATTTTTAACTGTCGGTGTGTATCCGTCAGCCGCTCTGATGATAAACGTTTTATCAGAAATGATGATGTTGGTGTGGCTGGGGTCTGAGGTAGCAAAAGCTTTGTCACTTGAATCCAATAGTGCCTGCAGTCGCGAAGCGTCATCCGCTTTGTGAGCCGCCCATACAAGCATAAAGGCCAGGCCACCCAGAACAAAATAGAAAAACGGTTTTATAGATTGAAACATAATTCCCTTACCGATGAATGTCGAATTTTGGAATCGAACAATGAGATATAACGGCTGAACAGTGATAGTTCTTTCAGTAAAGATTCGTGTCCCACAAATAGCGTGAAAAATTCCCGGCAGCATAAATTAGCGAATACTGCCGGGAGTCTCCCCACGCCTCACAGTCCAGTCAACAAACCTATATCGCCACAGCCTGACCGTCGGCAAAGGGCACTCCAGAACCGTTACAAACGTGGGTGGCTTCGCTGATGCGTGGTGACGGCGATATCCTCGCATCAGTCGCCGCCGCAAACAAAGGCATAGCTGTTTCAACCTTTTCAGTGAAATCTCTAGTGACATTTCCGAGACGAGTCAACTATCGAATTCTGAACGACCAGAATGTAACGCTTCGTTCGTAGCCTATTTACAATCTTTCCAACGATAATCCGGTGCTAACTTGCACCATGAAGCCCATGATGAGAACGTGGTCTAAGGTGTAGAAGTCTCGACTTGATCTGACAGTTACCGATTCTAACGGAGTGACTGTCAGATGAAGTTTAAGCTACATTCTTCTGCTGCCAGATTTTCTTGCCATCGATCATAGTATCCAATGGCGTTCTACCACAACACATTTT
>CALKJE010000382.1 GCA_937995675.1 uncultured Saprospiraceae bacterium | reverse complement strand
AGAAGGTGTTATGGTGATTAGTCATAGTGGACGATTAACACCAGCCATGGATGATCTAAAAGGTACACCGTTTTACACAAAATCTGCCAACCATCTACCAAATCGACAGTATCCACCAACGATGTTCCACTTAGGAGAAATGCCCTCTCCGTACTTAAAAACCTTACGAGAATTGCGCCTATTGGACTATGCGGAAGGAACAACTGCTAAGCTGTTAAAACATTTAAAAGACGAGACTTTTCCGATGAGTGGAGAAGGTGAAAACTATATCTTTTTGCGACCCGCAAAAGTACAATTTGTCAAAACAGGCAGTGATCAAAATGTAGCAACGGATGCGCCCGATCATCTCTTTCGAATGTACACCTACAACAATGTTTTACGAAAGATGGGGAAAGATTATTTTAGGAAAGGACAACATCAACAACGACATATTGAAGAAGCAGAAGCCGCATATGTCGTGACACCCATTTCAAGTTTAGTTACTTTAGAAACACAAAAAGATTATGATCGTTTTGATATTAAAAAATCTGAGAAAACATTAGGTAACGCGAGTATCGTTACAGGTGGAGCTATTCCAGAACCACACGAATGGATGCTGATACTTCTTGGATTAATCGTTGCTGTTTGGTTGTTCTTTTTTAAAGGAAAAATTTGAGACAGAAAGCATCATATAATTTTTTGAAAAATCATTTTCCAGTCTTCTTGTCGGGAGGGGTGGTTGCTGGTGTTTTTCTATTTTTTCAATGGGATAATTTTCCAGGAACGGCTGCGCTATATTTAGGAATTTTATTTTTTCCATTTTTGATTGGTCGTCAAAAATTATCAACGGATCGTTTGTTGATTCCTGTCGTAATGGGATTATTGGGGTTGTTGTTGTTTAGCAGTAGTACACTGTACTATTTTACGACGGGTTTTGTTATTTTATGGTTGATCGAAATATCTGTTGGTAAACAAAATCCACTTCCGTTTTTAATGGTGTTGGTGATTGCTCCGATCTTTCGATATCTAGTCCATATTTGGAGTTTTCCGATTAGAATAAAAATGAGTGGGATGGTTGCTTGGTCTTTGCGTCAAGTTGGAATGGAGGTTACCGCAGTTGGTAATTCTATTTTTGTGAATGAGGTGGTTTATGAAGTAGAGCCAGCTTGTATTGGAATAAAGATGACCGGAACGGCATTGGTTTGTTGTCTTTTGATCTTAGGTTATTTTGTAAAAGAGCGGCAATTAAAAATGACTTGGACCAAAGCAATTGGTTCTTTACTCTTTGGTTTTTTGCTTATACTTTTTGCTAATTATATCCGGTTGTTGGGATTGGTCGTTTTCGATATTCCTCCATCGAATCCTTTACATTCATTGATGGGAATTATTAGTTTGATCGTCTATGTTTTGATTCCATTCTTTTTTTGGTGGAATTGGCGTCAGCCCAAAACCGCTATCATTTCAGATCAAACACTTTTAGATCAAAAAATAGAGAAAATTCCGAAAACCATCGAGAAACATCGGTTGGTACTAATTGGAATATTTATTCTAGGACTGATTGTTACCGGAAGTCAGTTTGGCAATGAAAAAACACAACCCGTTCTTTCTAATCATCCTTGGATGACACTTCGTGGCTTTACCGAAACACCTAAAGATTACGGAGTTTTAGAATTAAGACGTTCCAACCAACTTATTTATATCAAACCACCTGCTGGCCCGTTTCAAGGAGCACATGATCCACGCATCTGTTGGCAGGGTAGTGGATTTGTTTTTAAAAAAATAAGAAAAGAACAAATTGACGAGATAGCCATCTATACGGCTGAGATCACTCGTGACAGTATCACCTTGCAGACTGCTTGGTGGTATGATAATGGGCATTCGCAAACCACCGAAGAATGGGACTGGCGTTGGCGCTCACTTTTTTATGGTGAAAGCTATTATTTGATCAATATTAGTGTACTTGATCAAGAAGCCGAATCCCTAGATAATTTGATCAGAGAGGTCATGCAAACGGCAAGTCATTAACTTAAAGCCTCCGATTTCTAATATTAATTCTATTTAGAATGAGTCTAAATAGTGTTGACGTCCTAAATACCCTAACTACAACGATGTAATATCGTAAATCCTTTATATCTTTGCATAAATTTTTTGAAATCTAAGGCAACTGCATGTCGTATTTTACGTATTTAAATACCATTCAAAAGTCCCCTAGATTATCATTTCTTATACACTAAAAATTGCCAATTTTGAAAAACGGAATAAGCAAACTCGCATTCCTGCTCTTTTTTACCACCCTAACATTTCAAGCTAATGCCCAGACTGCGGGAGAAGGATCAACCTATCTCTACACGGCATTGATTGCTGTGGTCGCTATTTTGATACTTGGAGCAGTACTTCAAGTAGCAGATAGTTTGATGCGCATCGAAGCGAAGAATATGGGAATGGAACAGGACAACACTAATTTTTCTCTATTTCCTGCTTGGTCAGACGTTTTTAAACCAAAAACACCTGATTTTGCTCAGAATGATCGCGTAGTCAATTTACAGGCTGGACACGATATTCACTTGGAAGGAGGAGCGAAAAAAGAATTTCTGAATTTTACGCCAACTACCTTTGCAGTCAAACCAACTGATTTTGTTGGAATGTCTCCAATTCCTAAAGTAGAAGTGGAAGTAGGGGCAGAAGTAAAAGCTGGAGATGTTCTATTTTTCGATAAAAAACGACCGGACGTAAAATACGTTGCTCCAGTTAGTGGAGAAGTAGTGGCGGTTAATCGAGGTGAAAAGCGTTCTATCGCTGAAGTAGTTATTCTGGCTGATAAAGAACAGACTAATTATCGTAGCTATAATGTTCCAGACCTGAGTACTTCTCGTGAGTCTTTAGTAGAATTTCTACTAGGGAGTGGTGTTTGGCCAATGATTCGTCAGCGTCCTTATGATGTAGTAGCGGATCCATTGGATTTTCCAAAAGCGATTTTTGTGAGCACATTTGACACTGCACCAAATGCTCCTGATCTAAATTTTGTGGTAGCTGGTAATGAAGCTGCTTTCCAAAAAGGATTAGATGTACTTGGAAAGTTAACAGAAGGTACTGTTCACTTAGGTTTGAACGCTGGTGGCGAAAGTGCTCCTGCAGCTGCTTTTACAGAAGCTACTGGAGTTGAAAAAACTTATTATAACGGACCTCACCCTTCTGGGAACGTAGGTATTCAAATTCACCACACCAATCCAATTTCTGCCAATGAGCGTGTTTGGACCGTAGGTGTTCAAGATTTAATTACCATCGGAAAATTATTTATCGATGGACGCTATGACGCAGAACGAATCGTTGCTGTAACGGGAGCCGAATTGGAAAACACAGGTTATGTGAAAACTTATATCGGTGCTAACCTAGAAAATATGATTAAAGGAAACTTAAAGAATGATCATATTCGAGTAGTATCAGGAGATGTACTTTCTGGTAAGGCAGTTCCTACCAATGGCCATATCGGTTTCTACGAAGATCAAGTAACGGTATTAGAAGAAGGAGACGAATACGAAATGTTCGGATGGTTATTGCCACTATCTCCTCGACCAACAATTTCTAAAACCTATCCTAATTTCTTATTCCCTAAATACAAATTTACTCCTAACACCAATACACACGGTGAAAAGAGAGCTTTTGTAGTGACGGGACAATACGAGAAAGTACTACCAATGGATGTTTATCCACAGCAACTTATGAAAGCCATTCTGGTCAATGACTACGAAAGAATGGAAGGATTAGGAATCTATGAATTGAGCGAAGAAGACGTAGCGCTATGTGAATTTGTTTGTACTTCCAAGCAGCCAGTTCAAAGCATCTTACGTCAAGGATTAGATATGATGCGAGAACAAGGATAAAAAAATAAAAATTATTATTTCGTTAATAACGAACGACTATTATAAATATTGAATATGGGTTTATTAGATTTTGTCAAAAAAGTTGAGCCGGATAAGAAAAAAAGTCCTTTCCTACATACGTTGTACGATGGTTTCTTTACTTTTTTATATACACCGGATCACGTCACCAAGAGTGGAACACACATCAAGGATGGAATGGATCTGAAGCGTACGATGGTGATGGTAGTACTTGCTATGCAATTCTGCTACCTCTTTGGTTCTTATAATATTGGTCACCAACACTTTGTAGCGTTGGGACAGCATGTAGGGTTTATTGAAGGATTTCACCTGAAATTAGCCTATGGTTTAATGCAGATTCTTCCAATTTTTATCGTTACACATATCGTGGGACTAGGAATTGAATTCTATTATGCGGCTAAAAAAGGCCACGGAATTGAGGAAGGATTCCTAGTTTCGGGTGCGTTAATTCCACTTATTATGCCACCAGACATTTCTCTGTGGATCTTAGGTCTAGCGGTATTCTTTGCAGTGGTAATCGGTAAAGAGGCTTTTGGTGGAACAGGAATGAATATTTTAAACGTAGCATTACTAGCGAGGGTATTTATCTTCTTTGCTTATCCTACTACGATCTCTGGAGACGAAGTATGGGTAGCTGGTTTGGTAAAAGATGCAGATGGTCTTTGGACGTCTAGTTATAATTGGATCCATACTGGATTTTTTAATGGAATATTTGAATGGATGGGCTGGGATACCTTTAAACCTGGTCTAGCAATGGCAGATGGATATACTGCGGCAACTCCTTTAAGCTTAGCTTTTCAAGGTGGTTGGGAGAATGTAACTTCTGTTTATACACCTGGCCAGATGTGGTGGGGAGCAATTCCTGGTTCTATCGGGGAAAGCTGTAAGCCATTGATTATTCTTGGTGCGATTATCTTACTAGTTACTGGAATCGGTAGCTGGAGAATCATGCTAAGTGTCGTAATCGGTGCTGCATTTACAGGTTGGTTAATGAACATGTGGGGAGCGATTCCATTTATGGATGTTCCTTGGTATTATCAATTCTCAATGGGATCTTTACTATTTGCTTTAGTATTCATGGCTACTGACCCGGTGACCGCTACTTCTACTAATACTGGTAAGTTGTTTTATGGTTTTGGAATCGGAATGATCGGAATGATTGTTCGGGTACTAAATCCTGCTTATCCTGAAGGTTGGATGTTGGCAATTTTGTTCATGAACGTTTTTGCTCCATTAATCGATCACTATGTATTAGAAGCAAACGTACGTCGTCGTCTGAAAAGAACCACAGTTGTAAAGCGAGTAGAAACAGAGGAGGCAGCAACGCACGGAGCACATTAAATTTAGCAAAAGAAATAAAATTATCATTTAAATAAATAAACGATGGATAGTACTAGTAGTGTAATTCGATTCGTAGTAATAATGACCGCAGGCGTAGCTTTGACGTTGGCCTTATTATCTACCTCTTGGGGTGGACAGATTAAAGCAAACGAAGCTATCTTTAACAAACGCGCTATTCTAGGAGCAGTTAGTGATTATCTAACTCAAGATCCTAAATTGATGGCCGATGGAGAAATAGAAGCACTTTTCGCTTCTAAAGTAGAGCAGATCGCACTTGATATGAGCGGCGCTGTTTTGACAAAGGATGATATTGTGAATTCGGGTTATAAAGGCGGAAAGCCAGAAAATATTGATTTGGCTAAAGAAAAGAAGAAGCCAGAAGATGAGCGTATTTTTCCATTATATGTCTTTAATGGTGAAAAAGGAAAAAGCTTTATTCTTTCAGTTCGTGGTAATGGTCTATGGGATGAAATTTGGGGCAATATTGCACTAAAAGATGACTTGACTACCATTGCCGGTGCTACTTTTGATCACAAAGGAGAAACGCCAGGTCTTGGTGCTGAAATCAAAGATAATCCTACTTTCCCTAGCCGATTTAAAGGAAAGAAAATTTTTAACGATGCTGGAGTTTATACTTCTGTAGAAGTTAGAAAAATAGGTGGTACTGCTGGTAACCCTTATGCAGTAGATGGAATTTCTGGTGCAACAGTTACCGCAGATGGTGTGACTGAAATGCTAGAAAGAGGTATTAAATATTACTTGCCTTACCTAAACAAACAGGCAGGAGCTAAAAAGACTAAAGGATAAGATCTTTTAGGATTCTCAAAAAATTGATAAAACTTAATCTAATATAAAATGGCTGAAACAACTGCAACGCCCGAAGTAACAGTAAAGGAAAAAGAGCCTTTATTTGGAAAAGCGGAAAAGAAATTATTACTAGATCCACTAGGAGATACCAACCCAATTACAATTCAGGTACTCGGTATCTGTTCTGCTTTGGCAGTAACCTCTTTAGTTTATCCATCAGTGGTGATGGCTATCGCGGTAGTCTTTGTATGTGGATTTTCTAGTTTATTTACTTCCTTAGTAAGAAATAAAATTCCTAAGCAAGTTCGAATGATCGTCCAGTTAGTGATTATCGCAACACTGGTAACCATCGTAGAGCTTACGCTAAAAAGATTTAACTATCCTATCTATAAGCAGCTATCTGTTTATATCGGATTGATCATTACCAACTGTATCGTAATGGGACGTCTAGAAGCATACGCAATGGCCAATCGTCCATGGAGAGCTTTTGTAGATGGTCTTGGTAACGGAGTAGGTTACGGTGTAATTCTAATTATTGTCGCAGTAATTCGTGAGATTTTTGGTAAAGGAACTTTGTTCGCAGGTAGCCCAATTCAAATCAATATTATTGGCGCAAGTAACAACGAAGTAGGATACTTAATTAATACAGCTGCTGAAAGTGGTATCGGTTCTTTATTCGCTGGATATACCAACAATAACCTGATGGTACTGCCCGCCGCCGCGATGTTTATCATCGGCGTCTTGATCTGGATACAACGTTCTTACCGACCGACGCTTGTCGACGTTTCGTAAGAAAAAGATTGTAATACTAAAAACAAAAAATGTTCACCAGTCAACAGCAAAGCATCGTTGGCTAATAGTTTAAAAAAATGGAATTATTCAATATTTTTATCAAAGCTGCTTTTATTGAAAACCTTGTATTAGCATACTTTCTTGGAATGTGTTCTTACTTGGCCGTTTCTAAAACAGTTACGACTGCTTTTGGTCTTGGACTTGCAGTAATCTTTGTACTTGGTATCACGATGCCGATCAACTGGTTGATCAGTGAACTACTACTAAGTGAAAATGGAATTTTCGGAATGGATCTTACCTTCTTACGTTTCATCCTCTTTATTGCTGTAATTGCCTCAATGGTACAGTTGGTAGAGATGATCGTAGAAAAAGTTTCTCCAGCATTATATACTTCATTAGGTATCTTCTTACCATTGATCACTGTAAACTGTGCAATTCTTGGTGGATCTTTATTCATGGTTGCCCGTGAGTATAGCTTCACAGAATCTATTGCTTTTGGTTTAGGTGGAGGATTTGGTTGGTTTTTAGCGATCATCGCAATTGCTGCCATCCGTGAAAAAATTAGATACTCCAATGTACCTCCTGCACTACGTGGATTGGGAATGGCATTTATTTTAACAGGACTGATGGGAATTGCCTTTATGTCTTTGATGGGAATTGATCCTGCAGCCTTAACTGCTGGAAAGTAATATTGGTGTAAAAGCTCTTTGGACCTTTCTTTGTTCCATTGATTCTTTAAACTGAAAGGAAAAAACATTGTTAGTAAGTTGTTGAGGCGCTCCATTGTTGATTTATAAGATACTAGATCAACAATTCAACAAATCAACGATTCAACAAAAATAATATATATGATACTTTTATTTGAATTTGGATTGATCATCGCAGCTGTAGCCATCTTTACCGCGGTTATTTTGGCGCTGTCGTTTATGTTGATCTACGCCCGTAAGCAGTTGATCCCTCAAGGTGATGTAAAAATTGTCGTGAACGGAGATACAGAAAACCCTATGCTGGTAAAGCCAGGAGTTAATCTTTTGACTGCCTTATCTGAAAAGAATATCTTCCTACCTTCTGCTTGTGGAGGTGGAGGAACTTGTGCGATGTGTGAATGTCATATCGATGCAGGTGGAGGAGATGTACTTCCAACAGAATTGAATCACCTTACTCGTAGAGAAGTAGCTGAAAATATGCGACTTGCTTGTCAGGTAAAAGTTCGTTCTGATATGGACATCCGAATCCCAGAAGAAATCTTTGGTATCAAAAAATGGGATTGCCGAGTTAAGTCTAACAACGGAGTTGCTACCTTTATTAAAGAATTCGTAGTACAACTTCCAGAAGGAGAAACACTCGATTTCGAATCAGGTGGATATGTTCAGATTGACGTTCCTAAAATTACTTGTTACTTCAAGGGAATGGACATTGAAGAGGAGTACCGAGGAGATTGGGATAAATTCAACATGTGGGATTTAGTAATGGTAAATGATGAGCCACAATTCCGTGCTTACTCTATGGCCAACCACCCTGCGGAAGGAAATATCGTGATGCTAAATATTCGTATCGCAACACCACCTTGGGATCGAAAGACCAATGGCTTCTTACCGGTTAATCCAGGTGTTTGTTCTTCTTATGTATTCTCGCGTAATCCTGGTGATCGTGTTACGATTTCTGGACCTTACGGTGAATTCTTTATTAAGCCAACGAAAAAAGAAATGGTTTACATCGGTGGTGGAGCTGGAATGGCACCTTTACGGTCGCACATCTTCCACTTATTCCATACCTTAAAAACTAGAGATAGAAAAGTTTCTTACTGGTACGGTGGACGATCTTTAAGAGAATTATTCTACACTGAAGATTTCCGTGGAATTGAAAAAGAGTATGATAATTTCCAATATAATATCGCACTTTCTGATGCAATGGAAGAAGATAACTGGGAAGGATACACTGGATATATTCACCAGGTAGTTTTAGATAATTATCTGAAGAGTCACCCAGAACCAGAAGAAATTGAATACTATTTATGTGGACCTCCACTCATGTTATCTGCCGTGATGAAAATGTTAGATGAACTAGGAGTTCCAGAAGAGAATATTGCTTTTGATGATTTTGGTAGCTAATACTAAAATACTTAATTATAAAAAAATGCCGAAGTATCGTAAGATGCTTCGGCATTTTGTATTTTATAATTGGTGTTTCTAAGACAAACAAACTTATCTACTTTGATAAGAAGAATTAGGATTCTAAAATTCTCAATTGATTCCGTATATTTACTGGGATTCTTATTATAATTAAACATACTAAACATGAAATTTTACATCAAACTCTTGTGTTGTCTCTTTTTATCTTTGAGCCTATTCTCTAGTTGTGCTACGCAAAAAAAAGCGACGGATAAAATGGCAGCGGCTGCACCTGGTGGCAAAAAAAAGGATAAAGACAAGAAGAAAAAATACAGTGATATTATCACTAAAGATGCCATTACAGACGAAGGTTTATTTACCGTACATAAGGTAGATGATAAGTACTATTTTGAATTACCATTTGATTTATTAGATGAAGAAATTTTGGTAGTAAGCCGAATCTCTGGTCACGTAAATGGACTAAACTTTGGTGGTGCCGGAATGAAATCTCGTCCACAACAAGTGATTCGTTGGGAACGAATGGATAATAAAATCTTACTTCGTTCAGTCAGCTATAATAGTACAGCTACTTTTGAAGAACCGATTTATCAATCTTTACGACAAAATAATTTTGAACCGGTTATTATGACATTCGATGTAGAGGCTACAAAGGATGACTCTTCTGCTGTTGTTATTAACGTAGGTCCACTTTTTACCAAAGATATTACGATGATCGGCGCACTGTCTTCTAGAGATCGGAAAAGATTTGAAATCGGCGGACTAGATGCAAAGCGTAGCTTAATCAGTGGAATTAAGAGTTTTCCAGAAAACGTAGAAGTACGCCATATCCTTACTTATAAAGGAAAAAAACTTCCTGATAATCAACTCACTGGAACGCTTTCCGTAGAGATGAATCAGTCTTTTGTTAAACTGCCTGAAGTACCAATGCAGCCACGGTATGCAGATCCTAGAGTAGGTTATTTTGGTGTGGTTCAAACCGATTATGGAGATGGTGATCAAAAAGCAGATAATAAGCGATTTATTACGCGTTGGAAACTAGAACCTAAACCAGAAGATTCCGCAGCTTATGCAGCAGGTACCTTGGTAGAACCAGCAAAGCCGATTGTCTATTACGTGGATCCAGCAATGCCGGAAGTTTGGCGATCTTATATCAAACAAGGTATTGAAGATTGGCAACCAGCTTTTGAAAAAGCAGGATTTAAAAATGCCATCATTGCCAAAGATCCTCCATCAAAAGAAGAGGATCCAGACTGGAGTCCAGAAGATGTCCGATACTCTGTTATCCGTTATATCACCACCGAAATTCAAAATGCACAAGGTCCTCATGTACATGATCCTCGTACCGGAGAAATCTTAGAAAGCGATATTCTTTGGTACCATAATATTATGAAACTATTACGTAACTGGTACCTAACACAGGGAGCGGCAGTTGATCCAAATGCGCGTAAGGTGAAGTTTAGTCGAGAACTAATGGGAGAATTAATTCGATTCGTTGCTGCCCACGAAGTAGGACACACACTTGGACTACCTCATAATATGGGATCTAGCGTAGCTTATCCAGTAGATTCTCTACGAT
>CALKJE010000381.1 GCA_937995675.1 uncultured Saprospiraceae bacterium | reverse complement strand
ATACTTACGATTGGTCGAGTGGAACAGGTTCGTCCGCTACTGTATCTGATTTAGCATCAGGAAATGTAGTATTAGTAATTACCGATCAAAACATGTGTACAGAAACGGCTACTTATAACGTCTCTGAGCCTAATGCTTTACAAGTTGATATTGCAACAGTAACGGATGTTAATTGTAATGCTACTAGTACTGGATCGATTGATATTACTGTAATCGGAGGAACTGGACCTGGAACTTATACTTACGCTTGGGCGAATGGTTTTGGTACAACGGAAGATTTAGACAATCTACCAGCTGGTGATTATTCTTTATTAATTACTGATCAAGATGGTTGTGAATTTACTTATAACACCACGATTACCGAACCAGAAGTATTAACGGCAGTAGGTACTCCAATCATGGCCAACTGTGGTCAGAGTAATGGTGGAATTAATATTACCGTATCTGGTGGAACAGAGCCTTATAATTTCCAATGGAATGATATACCAAATACCACTTCGGAAGATTTGATGAATGTTCCTGCGGCTAATTATTCTGTAACTATTACGGATGCGAATATGTGTGAGTTTATCTTCACAGATGATGTTGAAAATCCAAACCCACCCGTAATTGATCTGGTCTTTACTGACGCAACTTGTAATAATACTGCAACAGGTACCGCAACTATTGGTGTAACCGGTGGATCTGGTGTTTATACTTATTCTTGGAGTGCCCCTGGTATCATTGGAGACAATCCAACTAATCTACCAGCTGGCGTCTATACGGTAACTGTTTCTGACAACCTTAACTGTTCTGCAGTTGAAACTTTAACGATTGATGAACCAATGCCACTTGCATTGAATATCGAAGAAGTGGTAGAAGCAACTTGTGGTAATGCTAATGGTAGTGTAGCTATCGGAATTACAGGAGGAACGCTTCCTTATACTTATACTTGGAGTAATGGTGAAACTACAGAAGATATTCAAAATCTTATTCCGGGTAATTATGTATTAGACTTTATGGATGGAAATGGTTGTACCTTAGTCCAAGAATTTTCAGTGTCAGAACCAGATGCATTAACTGTTGTCGAAGGACCAATAAATCAAGTTGATTGTTTTGGTGGAAATAACGGATCAATCCAAATAACTGCTGAAGGTGGTTCTGGAGCAGGCACATACACTTATATGTGGAGTAACGGTTCAACTGATCCATCAATTGATAATCTAACTGCTGATAATTATACCTTAACTGTGATGGATGCAGATGGTTGTAGCTTTGAATATGCTACCACGATTACGCAGCCAGAGGAAATTATGATTGATGGAACAACTACGGATGCGGTTTGTGGAGAAGCAAATGGAAGTATCAGTTTAACGGTAACAGGTGGAACAGGAGACTATACTTATCTTTGGGATAACGGAGCTGATCCAGTTTCAAATCCAGCTAACTTATCAGCCGGTCTATACAACGTAACAGTTACCGATCAAAATGGCTGTGAAGCAGCACCATTCGATATCTCAGTGACCAGTCCAAACGCACCTGAAGTAGGAGTTACTTCAGCCCCTGTTTCTTGTAATGGAGCAAATGATGGTTCAATTGATTTGACTATAATGAATGGTACAGGTGTGGTAACGGTCACTTGGACGAATAATCCAATATATGATGGACAAACTTCTGTAAATAATCTACCTCCTGGTTTATATAATATTATCGCAGAAGACGAAGTGGGTTGTACGTTCCCTGTAAATGTAACTATCGACGAACCTCTACTACTGGAAGCATTTGCGATTGATCCACAATCAAGCACACTTTGTAATGGTAGCGCAGATGGATCGATTGAATTGGCGGTACAAGGAGGTACAGGTGATATAAGTAGTTTTACTTATCAGTGGACAAATGGTGCTGCTCCTGTTCAGAATCCTGAAAACTTAGCTGCTGGATTGTACGATGTGATTGTGACAGATAATAACGGTTGTACGGCAACTGAATCAGTTCTGATTGTAGAACCAGATCCAATTACCTTAACGGCTGATCCTATTTCTGCAAGTTGTAGCAATACCGCAGATGGTGGAATTGAAATTACTGCAATTGGTGGAACGGGTGATTATACTTATGAGTGGAACGGTGGTATATACACTGATGAAGATTTATCGGATCTTCAGCCTGGAAACTATTCTTTAGTTGTTTCAGATCAGAACAGTTGTAATGGAACGATCGATGTAGTGGTACCTGCTCCTGCTCCAGTAACTATTAATTTAACAGATGTTTCTGATTATAATGGTTTTAATACTTCTTGTAATGAAGCGGAAGATGGATTCCTTACGGTAAGTGCAGAAGGTGGTAACGCTGGTTATTCATATGCTTGGGCAGATGGTACCGACGGACCAACGATTGGTGATATAGGCCAAGGTAGTTATAGCGTGATTGTAACGGATCAGGAAGGATGTACTGGTCAGAATAGCTTCCCAATAGCTGCACCAGCTCCAATTACCGTAGATGTAGAAACAGACGAGCCAGAATGTTTCGGAGAAAGAAATGGTGTGGTGATCATTAACGGAGTACAAGGTGGAAGATTACCTTACCGCTATTCTTTAAATAACGGAGATTATACCTCAGCTCAATTCTTTGGTAACCTAGGATCTGGAACGTATAGCTTAGCAGTAGAAGATGCCAATGGTTGTACAAGTGACTTAGATGTAGTGGTAAATGAGGTTGAACAAATAACGGTATCATTGTCTGATGAACCTGTAACTGAAATTATCTTAGGTGATGAAATTACACTTTCGCCAGAAATTAGTATTCCAGTAGACAGCAATATTGTTTGGTCTGTAAGTGCTATTGGGGAGGATACCTTAGGACAGGAATTACGTCCAGTGGTTAGTCCATATAATACTACTTCTTATACACTCACAGTGACTGACGAACTTGGTTGTACTGCCTCTGATGAATTATTGGTTAAAGTAACGAAGCCTAGATTTATTTCGATTCCAAATGCTTTCAACCCTAACTCTACAAACGGTAATAATGTCTTTACGGTTAGTGGTGGTCAAGATGTGAGTATTGTTCGAAGCCTTCGAATCTTTAATCGATGGGGTGAGGTGGTTTATAGTGCTCGAAATTTCCCAACAGATGATCCAACCCGAGGAAGTTGGGATGGTTTCTTCCGAAGTAAATTAGCGCAGACTGGAGTTTACGTTTATGTAATTGATGTAGACTTTATCGATGGTGAATCTAAAACATATACTGGAGATGTAACCCTGCTACGTTAATCTAAACTAGCAAGGTTTATACAAGATATTGTTTATTCCTAAAATTGATAAAGGCTGTCTCGGGTTGACCGAGATAGCCTTTATTTTTTATGTCAGATAAATCTAAATCAATATCCAATAATCAATTTTGAATAAGGAATATTCAATTACTCTCAATCGTAAAAACGTGATTGTTTTTTTTATATTTTTTTTGATGAAAATTAGTCAATGTTAATCAAGGATCAACAAGAATTCATTATTGAATTTTCCCTTACTTCACTTCCATTAACTTTAGTTCTTTAAGATTTAAACGCAATCGAATATAAGCCATTATTTTTTCGGCTTCTGCTTCTTTTTGACGAGGAGTTAATCCTGATCTTTCTCGCCAATTGATCATCAGAACAGGTGTATTGTTCATCGTGGTATCTTCAAGATTTACATTCGCAATATCTTTTGAAACACTATAACTAGCCAAAGACGGAAATAATACTTTTACTTCTTTTTTAATTTCTAATAGGGTGATGTCTTCGCTGGTTAGGCTGTCAATCTGCGCTTGCATCTGTTTGATCTTTTGTCTTTGATTTGTCTGATTTATTTTGTTGTCAATAACCGCTTTTTCGTATTCTGTTCGACCAGATTTTAGCGCTTCAATTTCAGCTCTTGATTCCTCATCTTGTAAGAAGTTTAAATTAAAGTTATGAGCTCCTTTTGATTCTAATTCCATTCGAAAATTTTCGATGGCTTCCGCATCGTAAAAATCACCAGCGTTTATTTTTATATCTATGGAGTCTGTACCTACGATTGGGTCAATCTGGTAAAGTGCATTTTTAAATTTTTTCTCTAAATAAGTATTAATGATTTTTTGCTGTTTTGCTTCATGTAAAACGTTGATTAAAATCCGGCCACTCGGAATGATCATTAATAAAGCAAAAAATCCTAAGATCAATCGAGTTCTATTTTCTTCCTTTTCGTTTAAATATTTTTTCTTTGGGAATTTTAAAAAACGCACAATCATATAAGTTGCCAGTGAAACAAAGGTGGCGTTCAAAAAGAATAAATAAAACGAGTTGATCATAAAGGTCCAATTCCCATTGGCAAGTCCATAACCAGTTACACAGAGTGGAGGCATTAGGGCAGTGGCAATTGCTACACCCGGAATAGCATTTGATTTATCTTTTCGACTTCCCGAAATTATTCCTGCAACACCACCAAAAAATGCCACCATCACATCAAGCAGGGTAGGAGCAGTTCTTGCGCGAATCTCTGCGGTTTCAGTTCCAAAAGGAGTAATCCAAAAATATAACGTACTTGTCACCAACGCAATCACAATTGCAATTCCAAAATGTTTTAGCGCTAAGAGTAAGGCATCATTGTCGTTTATTCCTACCGCTAATCCAACACCTAAGATGGGAGACATAAGCGGAGAGATAAGCATCGCCCCAATAATGACGGCAGGAGAATTTAAGTCTAACCCCAAAGAGGCAATCATAATCGAACACATCAATAACCAGACATTGGCGCCAGCCATTTTTTTATTGTTCTTGATATTTACGATGGTTCCTTCTCGGTCTAGTCCAGCTTTTAAGTCAATTAAATTATAAAAGAAGTCGCCAAAACTTCGCATCACATCTCCGAACTCGGTAGGCTTATTGGGACCTTTGTTTTTTAATAATGGATTAGGCTCATTACTCATTTAGCAAGTTTTTTTAAATGGAAGTTGTTTAAAAACTCCAAAAATGCTTCCGCCATGATCTTTTTCTGCCACTCTTCCCCTTTTTTACTATCCCGTCCCTACGGGTTCGCTAATATTCATTAGCTCATGTAGCGCGGCTACGCACTCCAAAAAGAGGGTCGATTGACAAAAAAATCTCCATGTCTCAGCTTCTTTTCGAATTCTTAAACAACTTCATGAAATGGTAAGATACTAGTGCTTAATACACTAAGGTTCTATATAATAATTAAATCAATAAGGCGAAATTTTTTCAAGAGCAAGCGCAACCTCAACTGCAAAATCAAACACTTCTATCTTGTTTTTCTGACGAGTTATCTTTTCTGTCATTGTAGGTAGTCTTGTGTGATAAAATTTTTTTCTTTAAAAAAGCATTGTTCCTTATTTTGCAGCTTTTGATTTTGCGCTTGAAGTTGCTTTTGAAGTTGAAAAATAAGTAGTTGGAATATTTAATCTTAGATGAAAAATAGATTCATTAATCTGATAAGCAATTTTTATTGTCCATCTAAAAGACCGTCTGTCATTACCAATTTTCGATCGCTCATATCAGCTAATTCTTCGTTGTGGGTAACGATGACGAAGGTTTGATTAAAATCTTTTCTAAGTTGAAAAATAAGTTGATGTAATTCTTGAGAAGTACCTGAATCGAGATTTCCCGTTGGTTCATCTGCAAAAACGATGGCTGGTTCGTTCATCAGTGCGCGGGCAACGGCCACCCGTTGTTGTTCTCCACCTGATAATTGAGTAGGCTTATGATCTAGTCTTTTAGCAAGACCGAGATAAGAAAGTAATTCTTTCGCTCTTGCCTGACTTTCTGCTTCTGATTTTTGATTAATAAAAGCAGGAATACAGACATTTTCTATGGCTGAAAACTCTGGTAGTAGGTGATGAAATTGAAAAATAAATCCAATGTTTAAATTCCGGAAAGAAGCTAATTTCTTTTCATTTAATTTAAAAACATCGGTATCTCGAATTATTAATTCTCCAGAATCAGGACGATCTAAAGTCCCTAAAATGTGTAGCAAAGTTGTTTTACCAGCACCTGATTTTCCTACAAAAGATACGATCTCTCCTTGGTCAATTGAAACATCCACTCCCTTTAAAACAGTAAGGTCTCCGTAGGACTTTTTTATATTTTTGGCTACTA
>CALKJE010000380.1 GCA_937995675.1 uncultured Saprospiraceae bacterium | reverse complement strand
GGTGTAGAGTGCACCACGAATCAGTTGATTCACATAATATTTGCGAGTAAATCGATCTAAGTAATCAATTAAAAGCTGATAATTATCTTTCACTTGAGCCATAATTCATTGTGATTAAGAAACCAGAAATTCACTTTCTGTACTAAAACAGAAAAGTTAGATAAAGAAGTTGATTAACAACTTCAAGGTTTAAACGGTCGGTTGGTCGTCTTGTTGCGAGACACTACGTCCCAAGAGCTTGTCTAAACATCCATTAATTGGCTGCAATTGGTAAATTTTGTTCTGAATTGCGTTAAAAAGCCTTTTTGGCTCTCCCTTTTGTGCTATTAGCACAAGCTTTCGCAGGATGCTACGACATCGCCTACGATTTTCGGAACAAAATTTCCTCAATTTCGCACAATTATGAAAATTTGGACAAGCTCTAAGATTAATTAGAGGAACAAAATTTTGTTCCTCTAATTAACCGTGAAACGTATCCGTAAATTACTCATAAAAGAAAAAAAAGGCAAGAAACAGGCATTAGCCCGCATAGAGATGTCTTATGTAGTGCTAAATTGGTCTATTAAGCACCTTAAAAACGTGATTTAATGATCGCTTTTAGCTGATCGTTGGTTTCTCGTTCTTTGATTCGGTTGAGCATAATAGTTATTGGTTCAGCTTTAAGATTCATTCCTTGGTCCATATAATTAGACTTTAGATCGTATAATGCTTTGATGGCACCAAATCTTTTCCAAGGAGAATTGTCCATATTCGTGGCAAATTTATTCAACTTGTCAGCAGAGGCCGTAATCGTTGTATCATCCGCTTGCTTTAGGAGGCCATAGTAGTTTTCAAACAAAGCGAACGTTGCATAAATATCTAAGTTATTCCAATTCTTTTCAAAGAAAGGTAACTTATCTACCGCTCCAGCTTTGCTATAAACCTCCCCTAGTGCATTAAGCATTTCAGGGTTGGTTTCATTTTCATGTGCACCAGCCATATTGAGTGCTACATCTTTATCGATTTCTGCCAAGCCACTTAACGCAGCTGAGATGGCTGGATAAGCTTGTTCTGTTTTAATTGTTTTTTCCAATAATGGTTGGTATTCTTTCATACCGCTTGACCCCAAGGTACTTAAAGCTGCTGCACGAACTTTTGAGTTGACATCTGACTGAGCAATGTTTTTTAGCTTAGCCATCACTGTTGGATCTGCTTTGTCGGTAGATCGAATAGCTAGTCCACGGATTTCCCAGAAAGAATCGTTGAGTGCTTTCGCAAAAACTGATTTTACAGCGGGTGTTTCTACTTCTGCTAGATTACTGAGTGCTTCGTATTTATCAGCATAAAGTGGTGCGTTATTATATTGGAAAATATAATCTTCAGTCGATTGTTCTTCGTCAATTTCTGCCAGTAAAATTCTATCTGAATCAAAATTAACAAGCGCCGGTTTTCCAGTTGTTTTTAAATTAAAGGTTTGTTTTCGATTTTCTAATACAACCTCATGACGCGTAGACTTGCCATCAGCGGAGTAAACGTCAATAGCAAAAGGTAAAACGAAAATCGCAGGAAATTCATCTGGATTTTGAGTTTGTTCTACAGTAACTGCTACCTGATTGGGTTGATAGTCGTAGCTTACATTTAGTTGTGGATGTCCAGCCGCAAAATACCATTGATCAAAAAACCATTTTAGATCTTGTCCAGTTACCTCTTCAAAAGCCAATCTTAAATCATGCGCTTCCACGGAAGTTAAAGCATTGTCTTTTAAGAATTTTTCAAGACTCGCAAAGAATGCTTCGTCTCCTACAAGGTTTCGTAACATGTGTAACACGAGACCACCTTTGTTATAACTATGCGCATCAAACATATCCTCTTTGTCATCGTATCCCCAGTGAATCAACGGGTGTGCTCCACCTTGTCCAACACTACCTAAATATCCGTTCATTTCATTACGACGGTGACGGTCAGCCTCTTCACGACCATATTTATGTTCAAACCAAAGGTATTCACTGTAATTTGCAAACCCTTCGTTCATGGTTAGATTAGACCAACTTTCACAAGTTACATAGTCACCAAACCAGTGGTGAAACATCTCATGTGCTACGATTCCATCGTTGTGATTATCAATTAATTCTCGTTCTGTTTTTTGAACGAAATCACCGAAAATAACACCGGTTGTATTTTCCATCGCACCAGAAACATAATCGCGGACGACTACCTGACTGTATTTTTGCCAAGGATATTTAACACCTGTAATTTTAGAAAAGAAAGAAAGCATTTCTGGCGTGTGGTTGAAGATCTTTTTAGCATCTGCTTTGTAAGCAGGTTCTACATAATATTCGAGTGGAATATTTTCCCAAGTTTCTTTTACTACTGCAAACTCACCTACTGCAATCATAAATAAATAAGGCGCGTGTGGCTTATCCATTTTCCAATAATCGGTTCGGGTACCGTCTGCATTTTTCTTAGAAGATTTTAAAAGACCATTAGAAAGGGTGACATATTTATCTTCAACGGTGAGGTACATTTCTTGAGTACAACGTTCGTTAGGTTTGTCGGTCGTTGGGAACCAACGAGAATTCCATTCTGTCTCTCCTTGTGTCCAAATTTGTTGCGGTTTTTCTGGATCTTCATTTCTTGGATTGATAAAAAATAATCCCTGATCAGAAGTAATGGCAGAACTACCGCCTTGTCCACCTAGTTCGGCTGGCTTAGCAGTGTAGTCTATTTCTAAATTATAGGTTTCTCCTCGTTTGATGGTTTTACCAAGTAGAATGGTTAGACGTTGGTTATCATATTCATACTTTAATGGTGCAGACTGCCCTGCGTAATTAATTTTATGAATATCGAAATCCTTCGCATCTAGCGTTATTTTATCTACGGCATAAAACCATGGCTTGATGGTCAATGTAGCTTTACCGAGTACATGTTCTTTTTCCCAGTCAAATTTGAGATCTAAGGCCGTATGAATAATATCATTTTCGAGTTTGTAACTACCTCGATAAACGGGAAGCTTATATTCTTCTGGCGTTTTAAGACTATTGGGCTTTTCGGCAGAAACGACCAGAGTGTCTAGGTCTCTTTCTTCTATTTCAATAGTACCACCATCAAAAATGGTTTCGTCGGTAGCAAGCTTCTGGGTTTTACAACCAGCTAATAAAAGAATAACAATAATAAAGGACATCAAACGGATCATAATAACTTTTTTGTTTTGAGGGCAAAAATAGCGCTATTTGGAATAAACTTCATCTTTAAACCGAAGGATACAAGATTCGTTTAAATTAGCTTACATTAAAATAGTTATAAATTTGCGTTATGTAATTTATTTAGTTATATTTGAGTGTAAATTATAATAAGTTTTAAGACCAATTAATAATGATTTATAATAATACCCTAGAACATAATATCAGCTATCATTTTCCTTTATCGGATCAGAAAGGCACGGATCATTCTGCGATTAATTTATCATTGACTCGCCAGCTAGCATCTAGAAAGGAACCATTTTCTTCCGATAAGCTATTGCAAATTATTGCGCAGCACCACCAATTTTTATCGAGTGGAGGAGCAGGTGGGAAATGGAAAACAATTCTACTTAAAGGTTTGGTATTTGGTATCTACGATGGTGCGGAGGCCACGAAGGGAAAACAGGCAAGCTTTGAACATGCACATATTTTATCTGATAGTTTTTTTAATGGGAAGGCACTCCCCTTTTCTAATTGGTGTGGTGTTTTCGCGGATAATTTAAAAGCCAGTGGTATCGAATTGAGTCATTCGTTATTAACGGATGCTTTTTTAGTTGGTGCAGATTTCTCGCAGGCACGATTATGTAATTCAGATTTTTCGCGAGCGGATTTACGTGGGGCAGATTTTCGAGGAGCAGATTGTGCAGGAGTTGATTTTGAAAACTGTGATTTAAGGGGAGCGGACTTTCGAGGAGCACGATTGCCGAATGCGAGGTTTCCAGGAGCTAAATTAAGTGATGCTAAGTATTAGTCATTAAAAAATGTAATTAGGCAGTTATTTGACAATTATTTCTTTTGAGTTATCTTATCTTATCTTGCGTTTAGATAAAATTTAAGTTAATGAAATTGGAAATAGGTTGCGGTAAAAAACCTCGTACAGGTTATCTTACATGTGATGTGCGAGGATTACCTAATGTTGACTATGTATGTACAGCAGAAAATCTTCCTTTCCCAGATAATAGCATAGATGAAATATATTCTCGACATCTTATCGAGCATTTTACCTTAAAGGAATTTTTAGAGGTATTAGGAGAATGGAATAGAGCGTTGAAAATAGGAGGAACGATTTATATTATTTGTCCCAATCTTACTTGGCATCTCAAACAAGTATTAGATGGAAGTCACGAATCTTTTTTCAACAAAGAATCAGGAAAAAACGCACGTTACTGGGGATTTGGTAGTTTATTTGGTTGGCAACAAGATGAGTATGATGTACACAAATTTGGTTACTACTTTGAATTACTCCGAGATATTCTAATGGATTTTGGTTTTGGTGAAATTGAGAATTTGACCAATACTGGAAATGGTTTGGAAAATGAGCCTTGGCATTTAGAAGTTTGTTCAAAAAAAATAGGCGATAGCCAACACTTTGAAGAGAGTAAATTTTATAAGCACTTTACGGTAAGTCATTAAGGTGTATTTTACAATAAAAAAACCTCTGTTAAACTAAATAACAGAGGTCTTTTATTTGATAGGAATTTCTACACCGCCATATCATACTCCCGTAAAGCATCATTCAAAGACACCTTCTTATCTGTACTTTCTTTCCGCTTCCCAATAATCAAGGCACAAGCTACCTGATAATTACCCGCTGGAAATTTCTTCGTATACGTACCTGGAATAACCACCGAACGAGGAGGTACTTCTCCTTTAAAAGTCTTCGGTTTTTTGCCTGTAACATCGATGATATGCGTAGATTGTGTGAGCACTACATTGGCACCCAATACTGCTTCTTTCCCAACTCGGACACCTTCTACCACAATACAACGAGAACCAATAAAACAGTTGTCTTCAATAATCGTAGGCGTCGCTTGTAAAGGCTCAAGCACTCCACCGATACCAACGCCACCACTCAGGTGAACGTTTTTACCAATCTGTGCACAGCTTCCAACCGTTGCCCAAGTATCGACCATCGTTCCGCTATCCACATAGGCACCAAGGTTCACATAACTAGGCATCATGATGACACCCGGAGCAAGAAAAGCACCGTGTCGAGCAATCGCGTGAGGTACTACGCGGACCCCAAGTTTTTTATATTTTTTCTTGAGTGGAATTTTATCATGAAATTCAAATGGACCAACTTCGATGGTCTTCATTTGTTGAATCGGAAAATAAAGTACCACTGCCTTTTTGATCCATTGATTGACGATCCAATTTCCTTTTTTATCAGGTTCTGCTACGCGGATTTCTCCAGCGTCGAGCAGTTTAATAATTTTTCGAATCGCCGCTTTTGTTTTGGCATCTTTAAGCATAGAACGATCGTCCCAGGCTTTTTCAATAATTGATTGAAGTTTTTTCATAGAGGAAAATAAAATTTTAATAGTTTTCTGAATTTTATAAAATAGATACTTTTTTACTACTAGCCATATTACTGAATATTTGTGGGCATGGAGCTACTCTCCGGCGACACTGCCGGAGCTGGGAGGTAGAAAATGGAAGAAATATTCAGTAATATGATTTGCTAACCAGTTAAAAGCCAACTGACTAACAAGCATTTTTAAATTAAAATAATCGTCGCGACAAATTGTGTACTTAATCCGACAATAAATCCGGCATAAAGATCTTGTAAATCATGTGCATCTAGTAACATTCTACAAGTACAAACGAGACCGGTCAAAAAGAGTACAAGCATCAACAAAGCGGTTGTGCTCATTTGGATAACGCCAAACAAACCGGTATTTAAATAAAAACCATTATAGCTAAAATATAAAACGGTGAGAATGGTAAAGCCCAATAAGCCGCCCATTCCTAGTGCGTGCATACTTATTTTTGTAAATAAATTAAAAAGAAAAGATAGAAACAAACCGATTGTTGCGCCTAGCGCACCAATTTTAATAGCTATGGGCGTTCCGGGATCTTGATGTAGGTTATAACAAATCCAGATATAAAATAGCCCGGTCATAATATATGGAATCGTTCGTTCTTGTCGATCCGGCATATTAAGAGAAGAAATCAGATTAAGTGCTCGCATCATCAAAATTCCAACCATCGGAATCAGAAAAGTAGAAAAGAAAATACTTAACATAAGGATTCCCTGATTTTGTCCAGGTAGATAAGGATTAACGATCAGCAATAATCCCATCATATAAGTAAGTACCAATAATGGATGAAAGACAATAGAAATAAATTGAGCAAAAGCTTTTAAAATCATTTTAGCCGAGATATAATGAGCAGGTCAATCTGCGCAAACGCAAAGATGCGCAAAATACTGAAGAGACGTTTACTGCTCCTCTATTTTTTCTGTATCCGCCTGTAAATCTGGTTCAATTTCGTGAACCTGTGAAATGATTATTTCTACTCGACGATTTTTTGCACGATTTGCTTCATTTTTTTTCTTAGAAATTGGTTTGGTAGCACCAAAGCCTAGCGTCGAAATTCGTAGAGGACTGATTCGTTTGGTACCTACTAGATAATTTTTGATGGCTTTCGCTCGATCTTCAGATAATCTCAAAAGCGCTTCCGCATCGCCTTGATTATCGGTGTGGCCTTCGATTCTAATTCTGATGTTGTAGTGTTGACGCATAAAATCAGCGAGTTCGTCCAAAACGGCAAAAGAATTGGGTTTGACGGTAGCGGTGGATTGTTCAAAATAGACTGGAGGTAAGTCTAGCTTTTTGCCTTCTTGAATTTTTTCTAATTCAAGATCAATTACTTTCTCTTTAAAATAGACATAGTCTTTTCTATAGTTAAGCACTTTTTCTTTTCCAATGTATCCAGGTTTTTCAGCCATGATGCTAAAATCCATTCCTTTTGGAACAGAAAGTCTAAAGGTTCCATCATCAGCGACATAAACATTCCGATAAGATTTATCATTTTTAGAACCCGATAAAATACGAGCATCTACTTTTTTATTGGTGGTAGGATCTACAATTCGGCCAGTAACGGTTACGAATCGTGGTACGGCGGGCGCTATTTTTACTCGAAAAATATCACTGGTCCCATCTCGTCGGCTAGCAAAATAAAGATAACCCGTTGCTGAATTAAAAAAAGGCTGACTATCGTCTTGATCAGAATTGATAGGTTCGATCAGTCTTTGTGGTTGTGTCCATTTATCCCAGCCATCTCCATCTCGACGGGACATAAAAATATCATTCCCAGAGGCTGATCGACGACGACTAGAAGAAAAGAAAAGTGTTTTATTGTCCTCTGATAAATATGGCGTGGTTTCGCGAGAAGCGGAATTAATCATGCTCCCCATATTTTTGGGTTGACTCCAGGTGCTTTCTCCTTTTTTAAAACTGATGTATAAATCATTTTTTCCTCGAGAATCGTAATTTTCTAAAGAGAGAATCATGGTCTTTCCATCACTACTCATCGTCATATTTACATCCGATCCCGTATTATAATAATTTTCTATTCCGATAGGTTCTGGAAAAGTCCAGTCGCCATTGCCAAGGTCTCGAACAATCGAAAATCCTTTTTTCATTCCACCACTTTCTTCAAATTTATTAATAACCACTAATTCATTACTAGAAGGAGTAACTGAACTAACACTATTGGGCATCGCATTATTAAGCGGAGGACCAGGATGTGAAATTTGATCGAAGGTGCCGTTAAGAGATTGAGCAATCCAAATATCTTGGTTGAATTCAGAACGAGAAGGATCGTTTACCTTGCGTTGTCCCATTCGGGTATAAATATTTGCTAAATAGGATTTAAATTCAGATGGCCCTAGTTTGGAAGCCATTTCTACTCCATCTTCTACTAAAGATTGGACATAATCAGGGTATCCTACTCTGGTGAAGTATAGCGTATTGCCATCTAAGCTGGCTACAGGAGTAATCTCGTCATAGCCGCTAGAGTTAATGCCTGTATTTAATTTTTCAACATGGTACTTTTTTTGAGCTACCGAAACAAAAGGCAATAGGCAGCAAAGCACATTCAGTAATAAACCGAAAGGATTCTTCATAATGGGGGAATAGCGTTTGAGAATGCGAATAAAAATAATGTCGGTGAAAGGTAGATTAGGGCTCTAAGAGCTTGTCTAAATTTTCATAATTATGTAATATGTGTCAATTGCAGTTAATTGATGGAAGCTTAGACAGGCTATAAAGTTAAGGAAGTTGTTTAAAACGAACAAGAAAAAAGCCATTATTTCCTTACTTGGGAAATAATGGCTTTTAAGACCAAAGTTTAGGGGTAGTTATTTATCTTTTAATACGGTGGTAGTTTCTGTTGCTGTGTCTGCTTCAATTCTAACAACTTTTATTTCTACTCGGCGATTTTGCTGGCGTAAGATTTCTGAAGAATTGTCATTTAGCGGTTGTAAACTTCCAAAACCTTCGACTTGAATTCTATCTTTCGTAATTCCTCCTTTCGTAATCAAATGCTTTTTAATTACCTCGGCTCGGTCTAGAGATAATCTTTTTAGTGATTTGTTGTCACCTTGATTATCGGTATGTCCTTCAATTGAGATAACGAGTGATTTATTTTGAATTAGAATCTCGCTTAGGTAATCGAGTTCTCCAAGAGATTCGGGGAGAATAATAGCAGTACTTCTTTTAAAGTAAATTGTATTTAAGTCAATAGTTGCGCCTTCTTCAAGTGGCTTAAGCGCTAGGTTGATGTGAAATTCTTTAAAATAAATATCACTTTTTTTGAAGTTGAGTGTTTTACGATTACTTTGGTATCCTGGTTTTTGAGCTAAAATTTGAAATGTTTTTCCCATTGGAACATCAATCTCATAATAACCATTAGTACTTACAAAAGTACTTTGGTATATGCCACTATCTTTTGATCTTAATAATACCGTAGCATCTTGTTTTCTTCTCTTAGATTTATCTAAAATATTACCAACAACTCTTACTTCTTCTGAAATAGGAGGAGCAATACTTACTCGAAAAATATCACTAGATCCATTTCGATCAGACGAAAAATAAAGGTATCCAGAAGTTCGATTGAAACAAGGAAAACCTTCGTTGGCTGCTGTATTAATCGGAGCTAAAAATCGTTTGGGGGCGGTCCAGTTGGTCCAGCTATCATCTAATCTATAAACCATAAATAAATCATAACCACCCAAAACGTTCTGACGATTGGAAGAGAAAAACATCGTTTTTCCATCACTAGATAAAAAGGGTGCTTTCTCGTGTGATTGTGAGTTAACAGCAGGACCTAAATGAATCGGTTTACCAAATGTATTTTCACCAGTTCTAAAGGCTACGAATAGGTCATTACCACCATAAGCATCTTTATGATCAAGAGATAAAATAATCGCTTCTCCTTCTTCGGCTACTGCTAAACTAACTTCTGGTGCGATATTTTTGTCAATTCCTTGAATGGTAATTGGTTGTGGATCAGACCAGTTGTCAGACTTATTTTTATGAGAAACAGAGAATCCAGGATGAATACCACCTTCCTCAGGAAATTGATTGATGACAATAGCAGATTGTTCATTATTGTATAATGCACAAAGACTATTAGGAAAAGCATTATTGAGCGGTGCACCAGGATGACTTACTTGATCGAGTAAAGTATTTTTTGTCTTGGCAACCCAGATATCTTGATTGTATGAGCTGGCCGCAGGATTTGTGATATCATTCCCAGAAATAGAGCTAAAAATTTCAGAAAGCTTTTTTTGATAAGCATCAGGACTAAGCGTTTTTGATAAATCAACGCTTTTTTCTACTAAAGTCTTATTATAGATAGGATATCCTTGGCGAGTGAAAAACATGGTCTGTTCGTTTCGTGAAACGATCGGCGCAATTTCATCATAAGACTTGGTATTAATGTCTAGATGTAATTGTTCAACATGTTTTTGTTGTCCAAATAAATTGGTCCCAAGGAATGTGAGTAAAAAAAGTAAACCCCATCCCTTCATGAAGTAACTCATAGTAAATTTATTTTATAAGTACAGTGAATGTCGAAACAATCTCCCATAGGTTTTTTGTAAAAAACTAGTTTCCACCAGTATTTTAAAACCAATTGAGATTATGCTTTTGATGTATCCGGCACATTTTATTAAAGAAAGAAAAAGAGAATGTACCGGTTGGGTGTGGTTAGATTTTCATTTGGTTAAAATACAATGCAAATTTAAATCGCTTTATTGTATAAAGCAAATGATAATATGATTTTAACAAATATTAAAGCAAAGCTTAACAACTTAACGGAACAATGGAGTAAACTCAAAGTTTTTTCCATCAAATAATCCTAAGTTACTCAGTTTTAGTTGGGGGATAACCAATAGCGCCATAAACGATAAAGTCATGAAGGGAGCCGCTAGTCGAGTACCTAACTGTTTTTTTACCATATTATCTATTTCCAAATATTGTGCCGCTACAGTAGGTCCGTCCGCATTGGTCATGATGCCTGCTACTGGTAAAGCTAACACATGTTCTACCTTGTTACTGACTGCAGAAATCCCTCCTTTATTTTCAATGATTAAATTTACGGCTCTAGCAATTGACGCATCATCTACTCCCACAGCAATGATATTGTGAGAATCATGTCCGACACAAGAAGCAATTGCGCCGCTTTTTAAATTAAAATTATTGATAAATCCGATGGCAGGTGCCTGATCCTCGTAGCGGTTTACAACCGTCATTTTAAGTATATCTCGTTCTGTATCAGAAACTACAATACTATTATCATCCTTAACCTTCGCCCAAAATGTTTCCGTGACAATCTCTCCGTCAATGGCTTTTATCACCTGCATCTCTGATTTATCGGAAGTGATCTGAAAATCAGACACTGATTTTAAGGAAGTATTAAAATTGTTGATAACCCGTGCTTCTCTTGTGGTAAAGGTGCATTTTCCATGATCAGCAACAAGGTTTCCATTAATGTAAGTCTGTTTGACTTCAAAGGTCTTTAAATCGTCTACAACAATAAAATCCGCTGGATCTCCCACCTTCATTAATCCTACCGAGAGGCCATAATGCTCGACTGCATTAATACAAGCGACTTGTAGCACATCGTATAAATCATGTCCTTTCGCAATGGCTCTACTTACCAACTGATTAATATGACCTTCTAGTAAATCATCAGGATGTTTATCATCTGAACAAAACATCATCCGGTCTGCATATTCTGGTATTAAATCTACTAATGCAGAGAAATTTTTGGCTGCACTACCTTCTCGAACCAAGATTTTCATTCCAAATGCTAGCTTGTCTAGTGCTTCCTCTTTTGTAAAGCATTCATGGTCAGTAGAGATGCCCGCTGCAATATATTTTTTTGCATCTGCTCCTCGTAATCCAGGTGCATGTCCGTCTATGGGTTTTCCATATCGATGAGCGGTGGCAATTTTTTCCAACACCATTTTATCTTCAAACAAAACGCCGGGATAGTTCATCATTTCAGCGAGATACAATACTTCCGGATTTTTCATCAGCGTTTCAATATCAGCGACGTCTAATGTTGCTCCTGCCGTTTCAAAGGTGGTAGCTGGAACACAAGAAGGTGCGCCAAAATTAAATTTTAGTGGAACTGTATTTCCATTCTCAATCATATATTCTACTCCCTCCATTCCCATAACATTGGCAATTTCATGTGGATCTGAAACAGTAGCAACCGTACCATGAACTACCGCCATTTTGGCAAACTCAGAAGGAACTAACATGGAACTTTCGATATGTATATGTGCATCAACAAAACCAGGTAAAAGATATTGGGTACTTTCACCCGCTACGGGCACCACCGATTGAATCACTCCGTCTACTACAGTAATGGTTCCATGAAAAATGGTCTTATTTCGAATGTCAATGATGTTGCCCGTAATGGTCATAATAGAATCTTTTAAACTAAGAGCTTGTCCAAATTTTCATAATTGTGCGAAATTGAGAAAATTTGGACAAGCTCTAATAATGATTTATGTAAATAGAAATTTAAAATAACTTCAATAATAATTTTATTTAAGCAGTTGCTTGATACGTTTGTGTTGAGTAGCATTAGTCGTAGAAGCTTTGCAAGTTTTAGCGGCTGCTTTGGCTTCAATATTTTTTACTCGATCAGCAGAGTTTGGATGTGTACTCAAAAACTGAGGAGGAGATTTGCTGCCAGCGATCTTTTTAAAAAATCCTGCTGCTCCTGCTGCATCATACTTAGTATTACAAAGATAATTAACAGAATAGGTATCTGCTTCTGTCTCATGGTTTCTACTAAATTTTAGACTGGTTAAACCTGCAAGCACCTGTTGAACTGCACCAGGATTAGCATTGCCGGTAGCAACAGATAAAAGCGTAGAAACACCGTAAGAACTCGTCATTTGTCGAGTAGAATGACGCAAATCTGCGTGTGCAATCTCGTGTCCCATGACGCCAGCTAATTGATCTTCCGTATCTAAAAATTTGATGAGTCCAGTATAAACATAGATATACCCACCTGGAGTAGCAAAAGCATTTAATGTTTGAGGATCATCAATGATTTTTACTTGCCAAGCAAAGTCATCTTTATGTTTGACATTTCCACTATTAAGAATATTCTTAGTAATACTTCGAATATAGCGATAGACTTCTTCGTTTCCACGTTCCGGTAAAAGCGGATAATCTTTAGAGGCGGATTTGATCTCATTGCTAACTTGTAAACCAAGATTTTTATCATCTTCGATAGAAAAGAGATTTATTTTTTTTAATGATTTACAGTGCCAAGAAGTAATTGCTGCAATTAATACGATTAGAAAAAAAATATTTCTGATGTTCATAATAAAAAGGTTTTTGTGTTAAGTAATGGTCAAATAATAACTTATCGATTTATGGCTGGGCCTTTTGGGCCAATATTTCGTTAAAAAGCCTTTTGGCTCTTGTTCTTTGTGCTGCTAGCACAAGCTCGCGCAGGATGCTCAGGCATCGCCTACGTTTTTCGCCTCATCTTGACCCAAAATTCCCTTGCCAAAATACGAGACTTATTTTTCGTCCAATACTAAGAATTATAATCGTGCGCCGATTCCGATAGCAAGGTACTCAGCTACTATCTTATGAGACTTTAAATATAGTCCAAGGTAAAATCTAGTGGTGGGTTTTCCAATACCTGGTAAATAATAACGCATGGCTAATTTAGTATAAAGAAACCAACCTGTACTGAAATTATAACCGGGAAGATAGGTCCCAACTTGTCCATAGAGGCCAACGTTTCCTAGAAGAAATTCATCTGAAAGAAAGATACCTAAGCGTGTTGCTGCTCGACGCGCTTCTGCTTCGGAACCGAATCCAGCAGTATGAAGTCCAAAGGTATAGACTGCTTTATTATATTCATAATCTAAACCAAAGGATAATTCTTGTACTGCAGATAAACGATAGACACCCGCCAAGGAAGCAACATAAAAAGGATAACGTGGTCCTCCTGCAGGACTGAGTTCTTTATAAGCTAAATCTAAATGCATTGATAAACCCCAGCGTTTTTTGAGTGGATCAATTTCGTGAGTAGTAATATCTTCTTTCTTAATTGGATTTGGTGTGAATACCGTTCCAATAGTTACTGCTGGAATATTGATTCCGAAGTTAGGAAGTTGGGAAGCACCATTTGAAAAGTGGGTAAAGCTAGCACCAACATTGAGTTTCCATTCTGGATTGATACGGTACCCTAACTGCCACTTAAAAGTATTGAGGCTATTGATATTTGATCCTAAAGCGTTGTTTTCTGGATTTTCTATTGGATCAAATCGTTTGCTCACATAGGCAATACCCCAACCAAGTTGAAAATTACTATCTATTTTATTTTTTCGAAAAATTGGAAAAGTAATATTAGGGGAAATACCAATGGCTTGTCCAAAAAGATCTTTATTGCCTAGATGATAATAAAATAAGCTTACTCCTCCCTTTGGAAATTTTAATTGCTGGTGCCAGCTTTTTTTACCATATTTCTTATTTGTGAAATTGAGCTCAAGCCCAGTACTTAAATTGTCTACTGGAAAAAGCAACTTAGGAGTATGTTTATAAATTTTTCCTACATGCAATGTTGGTTCAATAGAAATCCCTTTTCCCCATTGAGCAAAACCCAAATACGGGAGGAGGATAAAGAAACAGAATAGCGGTAGTTTGAAATTCATAAATAAGTTTAAAGTTTCTGATTTTGTAAAAAAAATCACCGTCCTTTCTATATCTGTTGGATAGTTAATGCTAATACCGCGGAGATTGATTTTATGACGTTTTTTTAGCTTAGAATAGATCTGTAAAATTAAGAAAAAGTTAAATGCTATTTATCTCCGTTAAACTATCGTTAAACCAGTTGGTAAGATCTTCGGCTTTTCGGGCATAATTGTATGAAAAGCAGTAAGTTGTGAAGGATTTAGGTGTTTGATCTGTTTTTTTTCATAAGCAACCAATCAAAGAACTTACAGTCTAATAAATAGAGTATAAAGCCTCACAATAAAATCGTAAATTTGAGCTTTTATTCTAGGAGAGGAACAAAACTTCCAATAACATTAAAAAATACATTATGATTTTTATGAAAACCATTAAAAGAATTTTACTCGCAGGTGCCCTATTTCTAGTTATTTCTAGCCAAGCTATTGCACAGCGAATTGCGACGGTAGATGTTACCGTGGTACTAGAAAGTTTATCTGATTATAAAGCTGCTCAGGCAGAACTAGACCAAGTATCCGCTCAATGGAGACGCCAGATTTCTGAAAAATATGACAAAATTAAAGGTCTTTATAATAAATATCAGGCAGAACAAGTATTGATGAGTGAGGAAATGCGTGCTCAGAAAGAAGAAGAGATTATGGCGCGTGAGAAAGAAGTGCGAGAAATGCAGAAAGATAAATTTGGACCAGAAGGAGCTCTTTTTCAAAAAAGAAGAGATCTAGTACAACCTATTCAAGATCGTGTTTACGGAGTGATAGAAGATTTTGCAAACGATAAAGGATATGATTTTATCCTAGACAAGAGTAGCACAGCTGGTTTGATCTTCGCTAACGAGCGTTATGATAAGACCGACGAAATCATGGCAGCACTTAAGTAAGCCACTAAATCCCCTATTTAGGGTATAAAATACATGTAACGAAACGGCTATTCCATAGCCAAATAAAAGTATTATCTTTGTCGCCGCAATTATTTTGATTGCGGAATAGAAAATTACACAAATTAAAAAATTAATAAGATCATGAAACAATTTATGAAAATCAGTTTCCTGTTTGTCGCTTTTTTCGCTTTGAGTTTAAATGTTAGCGCACAGAAGTATGGATACGTTAATTCCGATTTAATCTTATCTGAGGTTCCGGAATTTAAGCAGATGGAGCCACAGCTAGAATCTTTGCAGAAAGTATTGCAAAAGAAAGGACAGAAAATGGTGGAAGACTTACAGAGAGAGTCGCAAGCAGCACAGGCTGACCTTGAAGCTGGTAAATTGAGTCCAGTTCAACAAGAAGCTAAGCAGAAAGAATTACAAGAGAAGCAAAACAAAATTTTGGAATTCGAGCAAACAATGCAGCAGCAATTACTTGCTAAACGTAACGAATTACTTGAGCCAATCCTTGTGAAAATCAATGATGCGATCACTGCAGTTGCAAAAGCGCAAGGTTATACGATGTTATTCAACGGTAGTCCAGGTGCTGGAATTCTGCTTTATGCAGATGATGCACAGGATGCGACGACGGCTGTTAAAACACAATTGGGGATGTAATAAGACTTTTTGACTTTGACAAAAACGCCTCATAAAAAACAACCTATTGGAGTCTTTGACTCTGGCATTGGCGGCCTTACGGTCGCCAATGCTATTAATAGGCACCTCCCTAACGAAGAAATTATCTATTTCGGGGATACCGCTCACCTTCCTTATGGTGATAAATCTGCGGATGCAATCCGGTATTATTGTCTTAAAATTGTGAAATTCTTATTAGAGCGAGATTGCAAAATGATTGTAATCGCTTGTAATTCTGCTTCTTCTGCAGCTTATAATGTCTTAGTTGATTTCTTTCCTGGTGAAGCCATCTTTGTTAATGTGGTAGACCCATTAGTAGAAACAGTAATCGAGAAAGATTACCGTAAAATAGGGATTATTGCTACTAAGGCAACTATTCGCTCTGATGTGTATCAACGGAAACTACGAGAGCAACAACCTACTTTAAAAGTAGCCGCCTTAGCAACGCCTCTATTAGCTCCAATGATTGAAGAAGGATATTTTCATAATAAAGTAAGTCAAGTCGTCATTGAAAATTATCTTTCTAATAAAAATTTTGAAGGTATAGAAGCGTTATTATTGGCTTGTACGCATTACCCATTGATCCGTTCGGATATTGAAGGCTTTTTTGGAAAAGGAGTTGAAGTGCTTGATTCTACCTTATTTACTGTAAAGGATATAGAGAATAGACTTCGTAAGAGAGATTTGCTGAATGATGAAAAGAGGAAGGATCATCAATTTTATGTCTCTGATTATACCCAATCTTTTGAGGAAACAACCCGTCTTTTTTATAATGAACACCTACAATTAGATCACTACGCGATCTGGTAAATTCTACTTTCTTTTACGTAATATCAAATAGGTTTTAAAACATAATTAGGACAAATTTTACGATTAAAGAAGCAAAGAGTGGAATGAGATCGTTATAGTTCCTATCTTGGTGGTTTTCGGAGACTTACATACTTACGTTTACTTAACTTATGTTTACACAAATTCATTACCCACGTGCGATGTCAGGCGAGACACTGGACCAGTATCTGGAACAGGGTTGGTTTAGAATGGGACAAATGATTTTTACCTGTCAGTTTTTATGCTTTCACGGAGCTTTATATACCGCGCTTTGGGTAAGACTTAGGTTGCCTGAATATGAATTTAGAAGAGGCCAGCGTAAATTAATGAACCATAATGGTCGAAAATTTAGCGTCATCTCAAGGGAAGCTGTTTTTGACGAAGAAAAAGAAGCATTATATCAAGTTCATAAAAAAAGATTCGAAGGATATATTGCTGGATCTTTAGTAGAATCCTTATTTGGAGAATCCTCTCGGGATATCTACCATACCTGGGAAACCTGTATCTACGATGGAGATCGATTGATTGGCGCTAGCTTTTTCGATGTTGGAGATGAATCTATTGCTAGTATTATGGGATTATTTGATCCAGAATATGGCTCAGATAGTTTGGGATATTATACCATGTTATTAGAAATTGATTGGGCAAAAAGAATGGGAAAGGAATTCTACTATCCTGGCTATGTTGTTCCTGGTTATGGACGATTTGACTATAAATTGCGGATTGGAGACGTCACTTATTTTGATATTTTTAAGAAGGAATGGTATGATTATAATGACCTTTCGGAAAAAGATTTAATTTCAGAAATTCTCAAAGAAAAACTCTATACCCTTCGTAGTGAACTAGAAAAATATAGCATTCATAGCGAAGTCATTCTATATCCACTTTATGATCGAAATCTAGTAGGAGAAGATCAAGAAAATTTCGTTCATTATCCCATGTTCTTATCTTGTTATCATTACAAATCAAATAACCGATTTTTGATTATAGAATATGATCTACATGATAAAATCTTTCGGATGAGTCGAGCTCGAAAATATGAAGACTCGTTATCTTATCTTTCTTATATAATTTTTGAAGGATATGACGAGCGAACGAGCTTTTTAGAATTTTTGATTAAAGAAGAAACCTTGCTGGAAACCAACGCATTACCCAAGTTGATCGCTGGTATTGAAAAATACGATTATGTGATTCGAGGTAACCGTTTCTGATCCAGCAAAATTCCGTAATTTTGTACTATGGCAACACCAAAATCTGTCGCATTTTATACGCTAGGTTGTAAACTCAACTATTCCGAAACATCGGCCATCGGTCGGAGTTTTGAAGATAAAGGCTACCATGAAGTGAAATTTGAGGAAGGAGCGGATATCTATGTTATTAATACCTGTTCGGTTACTGATTTTGCAGATCGAAAATGTCGCAAAGTAGTACGACAAGCATTACGTGCTGCGCCACAGGCATTCGTTGTGGTGATTGGTTGTTATGCTCAGCTAAAACCAGAAGAGATAGCGGAAATCCCAGGAGTAGATTTAGTATTAGGTGCGGCTGAAAAATTTAGAATCCTTGATTTTATCGACGATCTTAGTAAGGCACCAGGCAAAGGAATGGTTATCGCTGGAGAAGTAACCGAAGCAAAGGACTTTATCAATGCATTTTCCTTTGGGGATCGGACTCGTTCTTTTTTGAAAGTACAAGATGGTTGTAATTATAAATGTTCTTTTTGCACCATTCCACAAGCTCGCGGAAAGAGTCGTAGTAATACGGTGGAAAGCGTTGTAGCGAATGCAGAAGAAATTGCCAGCAGAGGCGTAAAAGAAATTGTACTCACCGGGGTAAATATTGGTGACTTTGGTAATGGTACCGAAGTCATCGAAGGTGTTAAACCTAAAAAAGAAGCACTGTTTATAGATTTGATAAAAGCTTTAGACAAGGTAGAAGGAATCAACCGGTTTCGAATTTCTTCGATTGAACCTAACTTATGTACGGATGAAATTATTCGTTTCGTATCCAATTCAGAACGATTTGTTCCGCATTTTCATATTCCATTACAATCAGGTAGCGATAAAATATTGAAGGCGATGCGTCGTCGTTATAATCGCGACCTTTATCTTCAAAGAGTTAAAGAAATAAAACGGGTCATGCCACACTGCTGTATAGGAGTCGATGTGATCGTTGGATTTCCTGGAGAGACAGAAGCGGATTTTTTGGAAACCTATGAGTTTCTAAATCAATTAGACATTTCTTACCTTCACGTTTTTACTTATTCGGAAAGAGCGAATACTCCTGCTGCCGAAATGGAAAATCCGGTACCGATGGTAGAACGTCGTCGTCGGAATGAAATGCTTAGAATACTATCAGAAAAAAAGAGACAACATTTTTATCGACAATACCAAGGACAGTTCCGAGAAGTACTTTTTGAAGTACACAAAAATAAAGAACTGATGAGTGGTTTTACCGATAATTATATCAAAATAGAAGCACCGTTACAACCAGAGATGATTAATAATATCGGCGCTGTTCAACTTATGAATATCACCGAAGAAGGTCATGTTTCGGCCAACGTTATGGAAATTCCGGCAATCGGATAGTTTTTATGTTTTCTGTTTTTCTGTAACAGAAAAACAGAAAACGCTAAATGAACTTTTCGCATTTTTGCATTTTTTTAAACAAACAATACAACATGTATCCAGACCTCTCCTATTTTTTCCATGATCTATTAGGTACAGCTCCCGACAATTGGCTTTCCATTATCAAAACTTTTGGCTTTTTCTTGGTGTTGGCTTTTCTAACCGCTGCGTTCATGTTAATGATGGAGCTACGTCGAAAAGAAGCGGAAGGATTATTAGAATCAAAAATAATCGAGGAGACAAAAGGAAACCCAGCAACTCCTTTCGAAATTATTAGCAATGCCATTCTAGGCTTTATTCTAGGTTTCAAATTTTTATATATCACTTCGAATTTTGAGGATTTTAAAATAGATCCAGCAGGAATTATCTTTTCATCAAAGGGAAGCTTGATTGGAGGAATTATTTTCTCTGTACTATTTGCTGCGTTTAAATGGTATGAGAAAAATCGAGAAAAATTAGATCCACCTCAATTGGTTAGAATCAAAATTAGACCTTACGAGCGGATTGGAGATATCACCATGGTTGCCGCAATTAGTGGTGTATTGGGAGCAAAACTATTTGCGATGATTGAAGACCTTGATTTAGTTTTTAGTGGAGGAATGAGTTTCGGACAATGGGCTGCTTCGCTTTTCTCAGGGAGTGGAATGGCTATTTATGGAGGACTAATTGGAGGATTTTTGGTGACTTATTTTTACGTTAAAAAGATTGGTCTTAAACCAATTCACGTAATGGATGCAGTGGCTCCAGCATTGATGATTTCCTATGCTGTAGGTAGAATGGGATGCCATTTTTCAGGTGATGGAGATTGGGGTGATCCGATACGTGTGGTAGAACAAGGAAAGATAGTTTATGAAGCGACTAAGCCTGCGATCCTTGGATTTCTTCCAGATTGGGTATGGGCTTATGACTATCCACATAATGTAATTGACGCAGGTGTTAGAATGGAAGATTGTAAATTTCGCTATTGTAATCGACTTCCAGTTCCTGTTTTTTCTACTCCTATTTATGAAATTGCGATGGCTTCTACACTTGGAGCAATCTTGTGGGGAATTAGAAAGAAAGTGGTTATCCCAGGAATGCTTTTCTTTATTTATTTGATTATGAACGGGATCGAACGTTTTACTATTGAACAAATTAGAGTCAACGAAGAGTATAATGTTTTTGGGCTTTTGCTAACACAGGCGGAAATCATCGCACTATCATTGGTGTTGATTGGAATCATTGGTTGTGGAGTGTTATGGAAAAGAAATAAGGCAACGGATTAGCATTAATAACTAAAAGCATATTGGGCGTTCTGGAAAGTAATTGATTGCTCTTCAGAACGCTTTTGTTTTTTAAAAAACACCTATTTTTTCGACACCACCTCTTTAAGAATAGTATAAGTCTTTTCCGCAGATTGATCCCAGTTAAATTTCTCTCGTTGAAGTTTTCCTTTTTCTACTAATTCCTTTCTAAGTGTTTTATCTTCATAAATTTTCTCCATAGCCAAAACGAGATCACCAACAGAAAGCGGATCAACTAACAAAGCTGCGTCTCCCGCAACTTCGGGCATGGCACTAACTGAAGAAGTAATGACTGGCACTTCCGCATACATGGCTTCCAAGATCGGCAATCCAAATCCTTCAAAAAGTGAAACGTAGACCATCGCTAAAGCAGATCCCATTAAAGCAGACAAATCTTCTTCAGGAATAAATCCTAAAAATTTTATGTCCGCCTTATGAACAGACTGTTCAAAGATTCGCTGTACGGTATCCGTCTGCCAAGCTAGTCGTCCTCCGATTAATAATTTAATATCGCTTCCAGATGTTTGTTTAAATAAATCAAAACCCATGATTAAGCGCTCCAGATTTTTTCGTGGATGCACGGCGCCGAGATAGAAAAAGTATTTACAACCATGACTATATTTTGCTCGAGTTGCTTGTCTTTGTTCTTTTTTTATTTTAGAAAAACCATCCCGATTTCCATTATGAACCACCGATATTTTTTCGGAAGGAAGATGATACTGAGCGATAATATCTTCTTTGGTAGCATGAGAAACACTGATGACTTGATCCGATTTTTTTAAATATTTAGGAACATAATGATCGTAATATTTTCTAACTAAAAATGGAATTTCTTTTGGATAATGAAGATGGGCTAAGTCATGTGTAACCATGACGGTAGGGCATTTTAAATTTATACTACAATAACCATCCGGAGAATAAAAAACATCCGGTTGATGTTTTTTCAACGCACGAGGCAACGATTGCTCAAACCATAAATACCATAAAAAAGGATGTCGAGAAGGAGGAGAGATAACGATTGGTGTTACGTTTTTACCAAAAATAAACTCTTCGTCATAAGAACGATCAAAACAAAAAATAAATTCATCCTCAGGATGTTGTTCGACTAAGCGACGGATGATTTCATAGGTGACACGACCGATTCCTTCTAATCGATTTTTTAATAATAGACGAGTATTGACGGCAATTTTCATTCTTCTTCCAACCGTTTCATGAGTTCAGGAAGTTGGCGGAGTGTGGCCAATTTTTTATGATGTTGTCGCAAAGGTTCGGCAGGAATTCCAAAATAAGTTTTTCCTCCTGGTAATGATTTAGAAACACCGGATTTAGCAGCAATCACAGCACCGCGTCCAATAACTACATTCTGTGCGATGCCGACTTGTCCATAACAAACCACGTCATTTTCTAAAATAGTCTTTCCACCAATTCCAACCTGCGCAGCTAATAAACAGTTTTCACCAATGACGGCACCGTGTCCAATATGCACTTGTCCATCAAGCTTACTTCCTTGCCCAATAACGGTATCTCCAGAAACACCACGACAGATGGTACAAGCAGGCCCAATGTCTACTCGATCTTTGATCAGTACTCGACCACCAGTTTGCCATTTTTTATAATGATCTAATTTCTTTTTAAAATAAAAAGCTTCGGCTCCAATAACAGTTCCAGACTGAATGCTGACATGACTGCCAATGATGGTAGGACCTTTGATCGTTACGTTGG
>CALKJE010000379.1 GCA_937995675.1 uncultured Saprospiraceae bacterium | reverse complement strand
GATCTGAATAATTTTCTCTAACTCTCGGCTGCTTTTAGAATTATTAAACAACTTCATTGAAAAAACAGCCATCCTTTGTCCAAAACATATGCTATAGTAGACCTTGAAACGACCGGTGGGCGAGCCGCTCGCGATCGTATTACCGAAATCGCCATTATTCTTCACGATGGCGAAAAAGAACTCGATCGATTCGAAAGTTTGATCAATCCTGAACGAGCCATACCTTATAATATTACCCAAATAACAGGTATCAATGATAAGATGGTGGCGGACGCTCCGAAGTTTCATGAGGTCGCAAGGCGGGTCGTAGAAATTACGGAAGGTGCTATTTTTGTGGCTCATAATGTCCGCTTTGATTATGGTTTTTTAAAAGAAGAGTTTAGCCGCCTTGGTTATACTTATACGCGTAGAAATCTCTGTACCGTTCGCTTGGCACGCAAAACCTTTCCCGGTCTTCGGTCTTATAGCCTCGGAAATCTAATTAGACATTTTGGTATAAAAGTAAAAGATCGACACCGTGCCATGGCCGATACACAAGCAACCGTCGAGTTGTTTGAACGGATCTTACATCAAGACGAAAGCGAAGAGCAAATCCTCGACATGGTCAACCTCGGGGTAAGACAAGCAAAGCTTCCAGCTAATATTACCTTAGATATTTTACATGCACTTCCAGATACTTGTGGCGTTTATTATTTTTATAATGCGCAAGGCAAAATAATTTATGTTGGCAAAAGCAAAAACATTCGGAAACGGGTCATGAGTCATTTTGCCAAACAAACCGAAAAGGCCCGAAAACTTTATCAGGCTGTTCACGAAATCACTTGCGAGGAGACGGGTAGCGAACTCGTCGCCCTACTCTATGAATCCCACGAAATAAAAAATCTACATCCAGAAATCAATCGGGCACAACGCGCCAAAGCCACGCAATTTGTGATTCATCAAACAGTTAATGAAGAAGGATATCTTTGCCTCCAAACCGCACGTGTTAGTCAGAAGCTTCGCAAGTCAATGACCATTTTAGGCGAGTATTCTAAGCTAGGAAGTGCCAAAGGTGCGCTCGATCGAATTGTAGAAAATTATGAGCTTTGTCATCACTTCTGCCATATTCAAGCAAGCAAACCTTGCTTCCAATATCATATCAAAAAATGTAAAGGTGCCTGCGCAGGAAAGGAAACGCCGGAGGAATACAACGAGCGAGTACGACAAGCTGTCGATTATTTACGGATCGATTTTCCGGAAGATTTTATGATGATCGACCAGGGACGGTCCAAGGATGAAAAAGCAGTCATCCTAGTAGAAGAAGGTCAGTACAAAGGCTTTGGTTATCTCTCGGTAGAAGACAATATTAGCGATGTAGAAACGGTCCGAGATGCGATCAAGAGCTACGCACACAATCAGGATGTGACGCGAATCATTCGACAGTTTTTATATAAAGGGGAAACGAAAGTGATTCCATTGAGCTAGGCAACGTTAATGGATGTTAATTGGAATGATCTAAGTAAATTGGGAAGAACAAAAAGTATTGCCACTAGAATCTTCGTCGCAAATAAATCCCACCATTAAATCGATTAAGTCGTGTATTAAATTCATTAGCCTCTTGTAAGTCATTCAAATTAAACATATAATTTCCATTAATTCCAATAGAAAAGTTTTTACTAATTTTCTTCTCTAATCCAAATCCAGAAGTGATCGTGGGACTCCAAACATTTAAACTAGACTGACCTGCCACAATTGCTCCTTTTCCTTCACTAAAACCTGACTGCTGTGGCGTAAAAGATTCTAAATCATTGGTTAGTTTTGTAATATACTGTACACCCGCTCCCAAGCTTATTTTTGGAGTCAAACCAAAAATTGGAGCGAATTGATAATCCAAATTCAATGCTAAATCTAGGCTTTGTATTCGATGACGATTTTTAATATCAATCAATACTTCAGATCCTGCCATATCCGTCTCCCGGTTGATCGTTAAATCACTATCGACAAATCCTACCGGAGTGGCCATTATGACCATTTTGGTATTCGAAGCATTCATATCTGTCTCTGCATTTCGATCATACCCTAAGGTACTATTATGCCCAGAAGTAAATCCAATTTGTTCATAACTCAGCTTCGCTCCTACTGAAAATCGAGATCCTAATTTTTTATCCAATCCAATAAATGTTTGAACACCGAATCCATTAGAAGATTCAAAATCAGCAGGGTCCAAAGCCGTCTGATAAGCATCGTTCAATTTAAATTGCCAGAAACTAACACTCGTTCCAGCCACCAAACTCCAAGTTGATTTTTTAGGTAGAATAACTTCTACTGGAAGTTTTGCTGGTAAAGTCTTATCACTTGATATTTTTTGAATAGCAAGCGGACCAAGCATAGCTAAACCAATTGAATGCTTAACAATTGCTATGTCTCCAATAGTTCTTCTTGATACTTCTTTTTGATCAGGGACGACCGAAGCATCAGGCATATTTTCAACTTTCGAAATAGAATTATTTTGGGTAGAAAATCTTGATTCTTTAACTAGCCTGTTTTGAGAGGAAGATTGATAAACAGGGAAATCTTCCGTCCGAATTGCGGAGGAAGTCAAAGTTTTTGGAAGATTGTTTTTTACTGAAATAATAGGTGTTTTATTTGCTCCTTCAGTCAACACTATAGATTCATCTTCTTCTGAGCTTGAAGTAATTAAATCTTCGTTTAAGCTAAGGGTACTGTTAAAGATTTCTGTTTTTGCAAACCTATTTTCATCAGCGCTATCACTTTGCCCATCCATTGTTTTAGAACCCAAACAAATACCACCTGCGGTTAATAATATCAAAAGTGCTGGCACAATAAAAAACCAACCGCGCTTTTTCTTTTTTACATAGATCCTCCCTTCAATCTCCTCTAGCATAGAAGCAGATGGTTCTAACCAGTCTTCGTTTTCCAACGAGGACTTATCAAAGGCCTTCCTTAATATTTTTTTAAGATCAACCATAGTTTTTTGATATTGCGTATGCTACCTTTGAAAGGTCGGTTTTTAGTAATTTTTTAGCACGCATCAACTGAGTTTTGCTCGTACTTTCAGAAATCTGAAGTAAGTTTGAAATCTCCTTATGCGTGTATCCATCTATTACATACAAATTAAAAACAGTACGGTAACCTTTTGGCAACCGCTGAATAAGCTTGGTTAAATCTTCTAAATTCAATTTCTCAATCGCCATCGCATTAATACTAAATTGTTGGCTGAATTCCATGATATCTGTAAATACGTTTAGAACTGATTTTTTACGAAGTTTTTGCAAACAAGTATTAATCACAACTCGATTAGACCAAGTAGAAAAATTTCCCTTTTCTCCATCAAATTGGTAGAGATCTCGATAAATCTGGACAAATGCATCTTGGACCACATCTTCTGCTTCTGATTTGCTTTTGATGTATCGCATACTAGTCAACATATACTTGCGCTTATACCGATTATACAAGACTCGGAAAGCTTCCTTATCCCCTGCGAGAATAAGCTCTATGATTTTGAGATCCGTCATGTTCTGTTGTATTTCCATCATAATCGACAACCTAACAGGAAAGAAGTGAAATGGTTAACCAAACAGTAGACTTTTTTTATGCTTTTTTATTTTTGCAAAATTTTGGCAATGAAGTTGTTTAATAATTCCAAAAGCAGCCGAGAACTAGAGAAAATTCTTCAAGTCGAGTCTCTTTTTTGAGTGCATAGCCGCGCTATGGACAAAAAAAAAGACGAAGAATTGGATAATTTTATCAGTTCGTAGGCAATTTGGGAGTTTTTAAACAATTTCAATAAAAACTGAAAAGTAAAAAATGGGTTCCAAGAGAAGTTTAACAACTCTTAGAACCCTAAAAACTATTAATCTGAATTAGTAAGATTTAATGATAGAAGTAGTTTCCAACTTACCATCAATATAAGCTCGAATAAAATACATTCCTTCTTGTAATCCATTTAGCTGAATCTCTTCAAAGTAAGTTCCAGCATCCAATGTTCCAAGTTCTCTAGTTCGTACAACTTGTCCCATTCCATTGATTAAATCTAATCGAACTGGGAGCTCACCTGAAGTCTCAAACTCCAACATGGTATAATTTCCAGCAGGATTCGGTGCTACAGTCATGGGTTGATTAAAGTTGCCTCTAACTGCTCCAATGGTTGTCATACTATTCGCAGCGAATCCAGTCCATTCTGGTAAAGGATAGGTTCCTCCAGTAGATAAAGCCACCCAAGGTTGGAAGGTTCCTTCTGTCAACGATCCTGTCGCAAAAATGGTCAAAGATTTACGCTTCCAAAACTCAATGTTCAATTCATAAGAAGCAACCGTTGCACTATTATCTGCCGTCGTAACATCGATTCGATATCCATTACCTTCTGGAAGTAATAAAAATTCTTCTCCAAATTCTCCAAAAGAAACATCATCAAAAATTGAACTCTCATTAGAAACGATATCAATTGTTGGTGCATCGTAACTACCATGTAATAATTGTACTCCAACGCTACCATCCGGAGCCGTCTCAATTGCTCCTTCAAACGAAACCAACTCTACCGGGTATTCATCTGATGTATCAAAAGTTCCAACGATTCCTACCACATAAGTCTCATCTCGTTCTAAATCTAACTCAAAAAATACCGGATCAGCTGGTTGGTAAGATTTTCTTGATCGTAATTCTATCTGAATATTATTTCCAGAAGGAACCTCAATATAATCCGTAGCGGTTTTGTAGGCTAGGAAATTTTCAATCTGTTCTCCATCCGCAAATACTCGAATCGTTTCAAATTCCGCATCATGAATAAATTGTACTCTTGCAATTCCTGGTTCAGGATTTAAGTTCGGAACTAATACCGCATCAATCACATGCACTACTCCATTATCCGCAGGAATATCTGCCACAATTACTTGCGCATCATTAATAAAAATTCCGGTATCATTAATCGTAACCGTCACGTCCTGTCCTAGAATAGTTGTGGCAGTTTGACCATTAAATAAATCACCACTCATTACTTCCGCACCTAAAACATGGTATAATAAAATACTCGTCAAGTCTCCACTTGGGTCAGCCAATAAAGCTTCCAATAATCCATCTGGCAAAGCTGCAAATGCTGCATCCGTCGGTGCAAAAACCGTAAATGGTCCTTCACCACTTAGCGTACCTGCTAAGTCGGCTGCGATTACTGCTGCTTCTAAGGTATTGTGAATATCACTATTGACGATGATGTCAACTACGGTCGTTGGCGTTGGAGGAGTTGGTAATAATACCGCATCAATCACATGCACCACACCATTATCCGCTGGAATATCTGCTACGATTACTTGTGCATC
>CALKJE010000378.1 GCA_937995675.1 uncultured Saprospiraceae bacterium | reverse complement strand
ACTTCTTGTAATAGAATAATATCTGCTGGATGTTCCTTGATGGTTTTTAGAGTGCCATCTGTATTTTTTCTAACGATCGCTTCTGGAGGACGGATCATCATTCCACCAGAAAAAAGAATTCTACGATCGGCATAAAAAAAGTCTGATTCTGCTCCTAGTCCGCCATATCCAATATTCCAAGTCAATAGATCAAGGGTATCTTTTTCAATTTGTTGAATGGGGGATTCGGTACTTGGTAATACGATAATTTTTTCTTCTGGTTGGTAATCGTGCCAGGTAGCGTAGAGGAGTACGCCAACTACATACAGGAGAAATAAGAGGAATAGGGTGAGGAGGATCTTTTTTAGCATTGGGTTAGATGAATAGAGGTTAATTATTATTGGGATAAAAAAGAGAACGTTTTATTGAATAGTCTTGCCTCATAGATTTTCAAGGGCAAAATCAAACACTTCAATTGTGGTTTCATGTTGTCGCTTATGTGAAGATACACAAGCATGTGAAAAGACAAAAATGTGAAAAGACAAAGGTACAGGAGACAAGGGTACAGGAGACAATTCATGAATTGTCTCTACCTAAAATCCTAGCATATCCTTCATGCCGAAGACTCCTTTTTTTCCGACGATCCAGGTGGCAGCCGAGAGTGCTCCTTTGGCGAAGCCTTCTCGGGAGTGGGCTATGTGTTCTAAACGGATGGTATCTACTGCTGATTGCCAATCGATCCGATGTGTTCCGGGAACTTTGTCGATGCGTTCCGATAGAATGCTCAAAGTTTTGGGATCATTGGATGCTTCATTTAGCCATTGATCTTTACTAGAAATTTCGGATAGAAGGTCTTCTGCTAAGGTGATAGCCGTTCCACTAGGAGCGTCTAATTTTTGAGTATGGTGTATTTCTGTTAGTTCTGGTTGATAGTCAGGTTGTGTATCCATTAAGGCTGCAAGTTGACGATTAATGTTTCGAAAGAGATGGACACCAATGCTATAGTTAGAAGCATAGAAAAAAGCACCGTTTTCTTTTTTGCACAAATCAGCTATCTCGGAGTACTGTTCTAGCCATCCTGTGGTACCACTGACAATAGGAAGATCATTGGTTAAACATAGTTTGATATTTTCAACTGCAGAATCTGGATTACTGAATTCAATGGCTACATCTGCGGCGCGTAATGCTTTACTATTGAGGGTATGGCGATTATCTTGGTCGATCTTTAAAATGAATTCATGACCTGCTGCTTGGGCCAACTCTTCGATTTTCTTGCCCATTTTTCCATAGCCCAGCATTGCTATTTTCATAGTATTAATTTTTTTTATTAAAAATTGTGACCTACTTAATAATTCTACGTCTTAATAACGGTTTTAATTGTATTTGAGCCCTAAAAGCGGCTTACACATCCACTCTAATAAGCCTTAAAAGTGGCTTACACATCCACTCATTTGTAATAAACACAAAGACGAAGCATTGCGCCCAAACGCAGTGCTTTTTTGTTTTTATAAGTTTATTGAAAAAATAAGGGCATATAATAGCTGAGTAGTCATCTTTTGACTACTCAGCTATTTTAGAGCTTGTCTTAACTCACTAATTCCTTGGCTATGATTGGTCGTAGCTTATCGATTACTTGATCAATCTCAGCTTTGGTGTTGAGGTGTGAGAAAGAGAAACGAATATTTTTTCTATCTGGTGCTACATTCAACGCAGCCAAAACATGTGATCCCGCTTCTGCTCCTGAGCTGCAAGCACTTCCTCCAGAAGCGCTGATACCAGCGATGTCCAAACTTAATAGAAGCAATGCAGCCTTTGGAGAAGGAGGAAAAGATACATTCAATACTTTATAATGACTAAGCCCTTGATCGTCTCCCATAAATTGGATATCCGAAAACTCAGTACTTAATTTTTCTTTAAAATAAGCTTTTAGTTCACTGATCTGATTTTTGTGATCTTCCATATGATCGATCGAGTATTGCAGTGCTTTTGCTAGTCCAGCAATACCAACGATATTTTCAGTACCACCTCTCATATTTCGTTCTTGCGAACCACCATCGACGAAAGGTTTGACGATATTTTCATTATTAATATAAATAAATCCAATTCCTTTTGGACCGTGGAATTTGTGAGCAGATCCAGAAAGGAAACTGATTTTCTCATGACTTACGTCAATAGGAAAGTAACCTACGGTTTGAACCGTATCTGTATGGAAAAAAGCATTATGCGCCTGACAGATATCGGCGATGGCATCAATATCGATCATGGTTCCAATTTCATTATTAGAATGCATTAAGCTTACGAGGGTTTTCTCGTCACTATCTGCCAACCATTCTTGTAGTACATTTAGATCCAAGCGGCCATGTTCATTGACCGGAAGAAGTTTTACTTCAACTCCCATCGTTTTTTGAATACACTCCAAGGAATGTAGCACGCAGTGGTGCTCAATAGGAGAAGAGATAATCCGCTTGACACCAAGGTCTCGGACAGAGCATTTTAGGGCCATATTGTTAGATTCTGTTCCTCCTGAAGTAAAGAAGATTTCTCCGATGGAGGCACCAATGGCATTGGCAACTGTTTTACGAGCCTCTTCTATAGTGGCACGAGCATTTCGGCCTTCGGCGTGTAGAGAAGAAGGATTCCCATAAGTGTGCGTGAGCACATGGGTCATTGTTTCAACAACTTCTGGCAGTAGCGGCGTAGTAGCCGCGTTGTCTAGATAAATTCGCATAGTAAAAGAATTAAATAATGGTTTGTCTGGTTCTGGTTAAATTAAGCGCTAAATTTAGGCTGGATTGTGTATTTCACTCTTACAAAGGTAGGGTATTATACCATAAATCAAGATGTTTTAATGAAAAAAGCGACCACAATCTTCATTGTAGTCGCTTTTTTACGTTATTCTAGAAAAAACTGTTTTTTTAAACCGTTCTTGCTTTTTCTTTCATCAATTCATTGATATCTGCTCTAATTTTGTTGGCTAAGTTATTAGCGATCACTTGCGAAGCAGATTCGGTGTAAATTCGAACGATTGGTTCTGTATTGGAACGTCGAAGATGAATCCAACCTTCCTCAAAATCTATTTTAAGTCCATCAATGGTATTGATCTTTTCTCGTTCGTATTTTTTTTGTAAACCTGAAAAGATATAATCTAAATCGATATCCTCACTTAGTTCGATCTTATTTTTTGAAATGGTATAATTTGGATACGAATTTCTTAAAAAGGATATAGGTTGATTGGCGTGTGCTAGATGCGAGAGCATAAGCGCAATTCCAACCAGTGCATCACGGCCATAATGTAGTTCAGGATAAATGATTCCACCATTACCTTCTCCTCCGATAATAGCATTGGTTTCTTTCATTTTGGTAACCACGTTTACTTCTCCAACGGCTGAAGCGGTATAAGTTTGACCATGCTTAACGGTTACATCTGACAAGGCACGAGTAGAAGATAAATTAGATACCGTTGAACCAGGTGTATGTTTTAATATATAATCTGCAATGGCAACTAGGGTATATTCTTCACCAAACATTTCACCGTCTTCACAAACAAAAGCCAATCGATCTACATCAGGATCGACTACGATTCCAAGCTGTGCACGATTACTAAGTACGGCACTTGATAATTGTCTTAGGTGTTGTGCTAACGGTTCAGGATTGTGTGCAAAGACACCAGTCATTTCTTCATTAAGCAGGATACACTCACAACCCAATTTTTCGAGTAGCGGTGGAATAGAGATCGCACCGGTTGAATTGATACAATCCACGACTACCTTGAATTTTTTGTCTTGAACTGCAGCGATATCTACCAATGGTAAATTAAGTATCTGCTCAATATGTTGTGAAATATAAGTATCGTTGGTTTCGTAGGTTCCCAATTTATCTACGGTAGCGTAAGTAATCTCTCCAGATTCAATCAAGTTAAGAACATCTTGACCATCTACTGCAGAAATAAACTCCCCTTTATCATTGAGTAATTTTAGTGCGTTCCATTCTTTTGGATTGTGACTAGCGGTGAGGATAATACCTCCACCTGCTTCTTCTAGAGGAACGGCAATCTCTACGGTAGGCGTGGTTGATAGGCCTAGATCCACGACGGATATACCTAAACTTCGCAAAGTGTTCACCACTAGTTGATTGACGATTTCGCCTGAAATACGGGCATCTCGACCAATGACAACTTTTGGATTTTTCCCCTTCTGTAGCAACCAGTACCCGTAGGCAGAAGCTGATTCCACAATATCCAGAGGCGTCAAATTCTTTCCACTAACGCCACCGATGGTACCTCGAATACCTGAAATAGATTTAATTAAAGACACAATTTTCGTTTTTAAGTGAAGCTATTACTAAAAATAAGTTCATGTTTATTAAAGAAGTAGTTTGGAAAAATAGTCCGTTCTTTGAAAAAAATTAGGTAAGTTCTTTTACGTAGGAAGCTAAATTATTTTTCGTCATAGTTTGTTAGACAGTTGTGCTGTCCGCAGCAAAAATAGACTAAAAAGTAAGGTAGAGCAACCAATTTTGACGTTATTTGGGTCTAAAGTTACGCTTGTATTTACCTCAAAATGCTCTATAAAGTTTCATTATTTCTAGGATTTAGATATTTAGAAAAAAAGAATAATAAAGGATAATTAATTTTTAGATGTTTATACACTTGATTGTTAAATACTTAATAGAGATAAAATGTAAATAAGTCTATGGAGTGGCTATTGGAATTAGATAAATATTTATTTGTATTAGTTAATCAAACTTGGGAGACAGAGTGGCAAAATATTTTATTGCCATGGTGGCGAAATAAGCTCTTTTGGGTGCCTTTTTACGTGTTTTTGTTTTTTTTTCTATTTCAGAATTTGGGAAAAAAGGCTTGGTATGTTGTAATTGGACTCTTATTGACGATTACCATCTCTGATACTTTGAGTAGTCAAGTGATGAAAAAAAATATAAAACGACCTCGTCCATGTCATCAGGTAGTGACGGATCATACGGTTCATTTATTGATTCCATGTGGTAGTGGTTACAGTTTCACTTCTAGTCATGCGACCAATCATTTTGCGATTAGTGGATTTTTGTTTTTTGCTTTGGGTCGGCGTTTACGTCATCGACCTTGGTGGTTAATCCTTTGGGCTGCTTCAATTGCTTATGCGCAAGTATATGTTGGAGTACATTATCCGTTGGATGTATTTGCTGGTGGAATATTGGGATGGTTGATCGGTAGTGTATTGGGGAGGATTTTAGATCGTAGGAATTGGTTGAGTGTTGAAACAGAATCTGATTAATATTTTCAAAATCAAAAATCTAAAAGAATTCGACTAACGCTTACAAGCGAAAAAGCGTAATTTTGGCGATTGACGAAACTTGATGATTTTTTAGGCATCAGGTTTGACCAAAAAATTAAATTCTAAGCATGCATATTTGGGAATACCTTCTTTTACTTTTTACGGTTTTGTTAGGCGGTTCAGCAGCCTTAATGGTCAATCCCAAAGATCAATCCTCGTTACAATTATTTCTTTCATTTAGTGGTGCTTATATCTTAGGAATTTGTGTGATGGATATTATGCCAACCGTATTTCGATCTGATGTTGAGAACGTTGGGATTTATATTTTAGTTGGATTCTTTATTCAATTATTTTTAGAACAATTCTCTGGTGGATTAGAGCATGGTCACATACATGTGCCCCATCATCAAGAGCAGGTGCGTCGACATACGACCATGGTGATGATTGGACTTTGTCTACATGCTTTTATTGAAGGGCTTCCTTTAGGGGGGCATGTGCATGATCATAACGGGCATCATTTGATGTGGAGTATTGTTTTGCATAAAGCTCCGGCTGCTTTTGCTTTGGTTTTATTATTAAAAAAATCAGGATATCGGAAATCGGTGTTATGGATTTTATTGATCATTTTTGGAATGATGTCGCCACTAGCCGCCGGGTTGACGGCTAGTTTTGCAGCACAAGATCAGATTACGAACTGGCATATCAATGTCCTTCAAGCCATAGTCATTGGATCCTTTTTGCATATTGCTACAACAATCCTATTTGAGTCAGATGGCAGTAGGGATCATCATGCCGTGCCATTGCCCAAATTATTTGCTATTCTGGTGGGTGTTGGAATTGCCGTTTTGTCGGTAATTTTATAATTAGATGCTGTAAAAAAGACCTGCCTAACTGCCCCAAGTTTTTTATTCTACCAACTTAAGATTTTTCCATAAAACTTATTGGCTTCCTAATCGTTGTATGTAGATAGTTTGATCAGGAAAAATATGGATACTCATATGAATAAGTTAGTAAAGGAAAAGCATATCATTCGTCCTTGGGGAGCGTTGCCTTTTCGGATGGAATTAAGTTTCCAGGATATATTTAAATACTGGGAAGAACAAGCAAACAGTGATTCTAATGGAGCTGCTATGCATGCTAAAGAAGTGCTACGCGAACTTGAAGATTATCCTGAATTACGAGCGCCGATTCTTGATGTAAAAACAATTTATAATAATGCCGAACCATTAAAAAAGCTACTTTCCGTTCTTTTTCCTGAGCCACTCCAAGATAACGAAATCAAAACTGGAGCCATTCCTTTTACGGATATTTATTTTAATCCGACTAGAAGATTTCAAAATATCGTTACAGATGCTGGTGATGATTTTGAATTGAAAATTAGAAATGTTGAGGAAGATTTATTTTATACTTACGCCTGTATGTTTTTGCTTCAATTCCAATATGGTGTCAATTTAAAAACATCACGATCTTATTATTTAGATGTTCCCAACCTAAAGACAAATCGCACCCATCATTATCGAGTAATGTTCAACGGAGACTTTTCTCAAATAGAACCTGTTGATCCTGATTTTTCAATTTCTAAAGAAGACATCGAACTACTTCGTAATAATGCCCACAATATTGAAGTTTGGAAAGAGATTTTTCCACCGAACTCTTTTGTTTTTCGAGGCTTTGGGATTTTAACGTTATTTGATGTTACGATTGAAGAGATTATTTCAGAACTAAAAACAGAACTTTTACATCCAGATGTTTTTCAATCAGAAACACATTTGAAAAGTATTAGGGATAAGGTTGTTCGAATATTAGAAATGTCAAGCCTTGAAATGGGGATGTTTATTCTGGATGAGCATACGGAATCTGTGGAATGTTTTAGAGATGTACAATTTAAAAGTTTGGTGTTACAGGTGGAACGGAATGTTCCAGTTACGGAATGTTTTTGCGGATATGGTCAAGAGGAATTATTAAGAATGGAACCTGTCTTTTTTAGTGATTTAACCAAGTTAACCCCTGAAGATCATCCACAAGTACACCGACTGGCCAAAACTGGAATTCGAAGTTATGTGGCGATTCCGGTACGACTGGATAATGATTTAATTGGCGTAATTGAATTTGGTAGTCCACACGTACGAGAGATAAACAGGGTAAGTATGAATAGAATCTTTGATGTTATTCCTATTTTTGCAGTGACTATGCAGCGGTGGATGGTGGGCCATGAAACGCTGATGGAAAGTATTATTCAGAAAAATTTTACCGTAATTCATCCAACCGTTTCGTGGAAGTTTTTTGAAGTAGCGGAAGATCTTTGGATCTCTCGTCAAACAAACCCTGATGCTTCGATTAAAGATATTGTCTTTGAAGATGTAACCCCACTTTTTGGTCAGTCTGATATCAAAGGATCTACGGATGAGCGAAACCTAGCGGTACAAACCGACTTAATTCATCAACTTAAATTAGCTGGAAAAATTCTAAAAGAAGCCTTAGAAGTAGAGCCGCTAATTTTGTATCGTCAATTGTTACATCGACTAGAAGAAGCATCTCTACATTTAAAATCAGGGATGGATGCAGGTGACGAAGTAACGATGGGAGAGTTTTTAGTTGATGAAATATATCCAGCTTTTAAACACATCCGTACGTTGAGTCCTGCTATGAATAAAAAGGTGAACGAATACAATGAAAAATTGGATGAGACTTTAGGATTCGTATATGCGAAGAGAAAGGATTTTGAAGATAGTGTGGCGATGATCAATGACCAGATGGCGAACTACTTAGATCGGCAACAAGAAGAAGCACAAAAAATCTATCCTCATTATTTTGAAAAATATAAAACCGACGGGGTAGAGTACAATATGTACGTTGGACAATCCTTGGTGAAAAAACAGAATTATAGCCCAATTTATTTACAAAACCTACAACTCTGGCAACTTCAGACGATGGTAGGCACGGAGCGTTTGGTTCATAGTTTACAACCTAAATTACCTTTAAAACTACAGATCGCTTCCCTGATTATGGTACATGGAAGTCCGATTACCGTTAAGTTTAAAATGTCTAGTAAGTCTTTTGATGTAGATGGTGCTTATAATATTCGCTACGAAATTTTAAAGAAAAGAATTGACAAAGCCTACGTAAAAGGAGCCTCCGAACGACTAACCCTTCCTGGAAAAATTGCCATTGTTTATTCTCAAGAACGAGATGCGGAAACTTATCGTCGATACTTAAATTTTTTGGCAGATGCTGGAATGATTCATCCTGAAATTGAGGAGCTAGAATTGGAGGATTTGCAAGGTGTGACGGGACTTAAGGCATTGCGAGTGGCGGTGAATTATGAGTAGGTAGGATTGAATGGGAATTAGAATTAGGAATTGAGGTGGGATTGGTTTTAGATTTTTTTATTTTGATTGAGAATGGGATTTTTTATTTTCGTGTTTTCTTTAATTTTTGGAATCGGTTTATGCTTCTGCTGATTCATTTTTAGGATGATTTCCTTTGCCAAATTTATTGGGTGTTACGCCATACCATTTTTTAAAATCTTTAGAAAAATTATTGGGATATTTATAACCCATCTGATAAGCTAGGTCGGATATATTACTATGTCCATCTTCCAGCATTCGTTTTGCTTCTTGCATTTTTATTTGTTTTTTAAATTTGGTGGCAGAGAGTCCAGTTAAGGCTTTTAGTTTGCTGTGAAGGGTAGGGCGACTTACATTGACGGCTTGGGTCATCTGTGTTACGTCCAGGTTTTCGTCATCAATATTTTTTTTGATAAATAATACCAATTGATCCAAGAAGTTTTGATCTTCTGTAGAAATCTGACTTTTTTGAATGGTTTCGGTATTAATATCTTTAGAAAAATAAGCGTGTAGCGTTTTTTTAACTTGGAGCAAATTTTCTATTCTTAATTCTAATTCAACTTGACTAAAAGGCTTTGTCAAATAAGCATCTGCTCTTCGTTCTAATCCTTTGATTTTGTCGTCGTCCGTAGAGGCAGCCGTCAGTAGAATGATGGGAATATGGCTGGTCGTTAGATCTTTTTTTAGCGTATCGCAAAGTGTTAGTCCATCTTGGACGGGCATTCGAACATCACTGATAATTAAGTCAGGGAAAATTTCTCTTGCTTTCGTAATTCCTTCTGATCCATTGATTGCGGTGGTGATGTTGTAAATGTTGCCAAGCGCATATTCTAAATGCTTTAAAATTTCTGGATTATCTTCCACAATTAATAGGGAAGGAGCATCGATTGGAGCAGGACTAGTTGCTAGTTCAGATTGCTGGTTAATTTTTGCGATATCTAGAGAGATTTTTGCTTTGCCATAGGGTGCTAATTTAGTGATTGGAAAATATAGAACGAAGGAAGTCCCACCTTCTATTTGACTGGAAACTTCTATTCTTCCGTTGGCCAATTCGACCAATTTCTTTACTAGTGCTAGCCCAATACCCGTTCCTGCTATGTTTTGGTCTTGTGCGTTTTGAGCTCTATAGTATCGATCAAAAACGTTGGGAAGGTCTTCTTTGGGAATTCCGCTTCCGGTATCTGTAATCGATAAAATCAAATGCTCGTCTTGCTCTTTAGTTGTCACGGTGATACTGCCATTTGTTGGGGTAAACTTAATCGCATTACTAACCAAATTTGAAATAATCTGTTCCATTTTTCGATCATCAAAATCCATTAGGATTAAAGATTGTTCTGGTTCGTATATTACTTTAATACCTTTGGTTTTGGCAAAATAAGTCCATGCTTCCATTTCGGCAATGCAGAAGTTTACGAAATTGTCTTGGAGCATATTTACTTTTACATCTCCCGCCTCTGCTTTTGCCAAATCAAGCATATTATTGATAAGGTGAAGCATGTTATTCGTATTCTGTAAAATGATATTCCGTTGAGGCTGCTCCTTGTCTAAGTTTTCTGCCATCCCTTTAATAACGGTGAGCGGCGTTCGTAATTCATGGTTGGTATCTGCGAAAAATTGAGACCTTCTTCCTTCGAATTCTTTGCTCTTTTCGTTTTGATAAACTAGTTTTTCTTTTTCATAGGTTTCTGTAATCAATTTTGCATTGGTTTCTGCTTTATCTTTTTCAACTTGCCAAGAAAGATAGGCCAAAGCAACGGTAAAAAATACTACCTCAAGTAGCACACTGATTTGCATATAAGTCAATCCATCAGAAAAAATACCTAAGCCTTCCGGCAATTTAAAAAAGGTAGTAAACAGAAAACCCATAAACGATCCTAAACTAAAAATCAGCGACCCAGTCAATACCAATTTTGCTACGATTCCTTTGATCTTTCCAATGTGAAAATAGATCACCATAGCCATCATAAAGGTCATAATAAGCATAAAACTACGGATATGCGGATAGCTTTCTAGACTAAAGATAAGATTCGTTATTAGATCTAGTCCAACAAAAAATAGCGTCATATAGCCATGACTTCTAAGGAGATAATCGAAGCGAACTAAGGTGGTTCGAGTTTTTAAAATAGACCGAACAAACTGCGTATAAAAATAATAACTCAACATTAAAGTCGGAATAACTAAGGCCTGATGGTAGCCAGCAAAATAACTTTCAACCAGAAAACTAAAAGGACTTCTTTGTTCAAAAGAGATCAGCAAATAGAAAAAAGTAAAAAGTAAATAAAACCCATAACAACGATAAGCTTCATCTTTTTTAATTATAAACTGTGCAAAAGTAACCACGGACATAAAGCCCATGATGGCTAGAATACTGATCCGGAAAAAATGAAAATTAATATCATTTTCAATTTGATGGCTCCTAATCGAATTCAGTTTTTCTAAACTTTTTATCTGAGAAACTAATGGGGTAGATCCCTGAAATGGAGCCGTTTTAATATGAAAATGATAATTTGTCGGCACTTTCGATAAAGGCATCAAAGACAACCAGTGGCGATGCACCGGATGCATGCAGTTATCTTTATTCACCGTTCTACCCGTTTTTCCAACGTATTGCTGATCGCGATATAACTTTACCTCATCATGAAGTCCCAGCGTGACCCAATAGTCAGAAATATTGGTTGCTTGCGTACGAACGGAGAGTTTGATCCAATATTCTTTTTCGGATTGAAAATGGAAGTCGTCTGGAATAGAAGTGAAAATCGTCTTTTGCCAATCCAATTGACCATCAATCAGGATCGGATTTTCAGCTATCAGGTAATGAGGACGGAGATTTGTTTGGGAAACATTGGTATTAGGCACAAGGTCAAATACAGCTGCAGAGGTCTTACCTAGGGCTATAAAAAGTATCGCTAATACCCATAAGGAAGTTAGCTTTATCCTTGTGATAAAATTTGTTTTCATTCTCTGTACAGTGGTTTTGGATAGGACTACTATTTTACAATAGTACTATGTCACTAAGAACGAAAATAAAGAATTTTTTATAAAATTCTGCTTATAACCCAATCTTTGATTTCTATTTAAGATACTTTTTGAAGTGATTTAAGTTTAAGTTGTTGATTATCAATTTTTTACAATAAAAAACTAATATGATGAAAACTAGGGTTTTAATCTCAAAATATACATTTGAATAGTTATTTGAGACAATAGTATAGGTGAAACTCACTTAGTTAGACTAAATTTGTATAGTTCTTTTAACTGTACAAAGGGAACTAAATTTTAACCCCTTATTTTTTAAAGCCAGCCTCCAAAACTGGCAAAAAACCAATGAAAGTTTACTTCCGCTACATCCTCTCTTAAGTATCAAAACGGAAGTAATTGCGATATTATAATTGAATGTTCCTTTTGAGCGTCAATATGATATCGCTTTTTTTTGCAATTCACCTTAATTCCACTAATTTACCTTTCCACTTTTGAAATCATATTTCAATAAATTGACAAATGATAAAATTGTTGGATGTCATTTCGATCCCTTTGCATATATTGAAATTGGTCAAGCTGCGGCGAAAAAGGCTTTTGCGGAGAAAGGGAAAGAATTGATTTCGTTGGAGGTGGGGGAGACGCGGGAGGTTAGTGTGGAAGGTTCTAGATGATTAATTTCAATTTCAAAAGCAAAATTAGTAACAAGAAAATTAAGTACCTATGAAAAATAAAATTCAATTGCTCCTTCTGATTTTAATAATTGGAATCGGCTGCCAAGATTCAAAACCAGCAACCATCAATTCTGATTCCTCTAAGTCATTTGAAGACCAACTATTAAAAGGAGAATTATTGGATGTAAAAATAGAAGGAAATATTCTAAGAGCAGATCTAGCTTTGAAAAATAAAACAAATCAATCTACCAGTATTCAATTAAAAGATTTTGTTTTTACTGCTAATAACAGTCATGGTAGAATTGTCCAAAAAGATAATTTATTAAAAACAGGACCTTGGAAAATTCCTAACTATGACAATTTAACAGAGGATGAAAAAATCATAGCTCGAAAAGAAAAAATGAATGAAACTATTCGAAACTTTACTATCCAATCTTCCTTCTGGTCCTCTGAGATATCCTTAGATGCCAACGAAACGACCACCAGAAAAATCGAAATAAAGTTTAAAAATAAAATTGAAGTGGAGGACTTAGAATTTTATTTTAGAGGCGATCATAAAAGACTACTTAAGATTTAAGAGGAGGTTTTTTTCTTTGCTATTCTTTATGAAAAACTTTTATGGGACTATTCAATAAACTTTGTCAAAATAAATTTAAAACCTGCCGGCCGCAGGCGGGCTTTAAAAATAACCTCAACCTCAAAGCCTAAAAACGAAAACTTGTAACCGACTGATATTCAGATTGCTAAGAAATTTTCTTTTACGTTAAAGAGAAATTTGAAATTGTTTTTGAAGTTGAAGTTGCGCTTGAAAAACACGAAATATAGAACAGTCCCTTTCCAAAAAAATCCTATCCTCAAAAAAAAAACCCTCCCTTTCCCTCCCTTTCCCATCTTTTCTTATTTTTGTTGCCCTGTATCGCTGTTGTAGAGATAGGCGTAGAGATGATTCCGTAAAGATGATTCCGTAAAGATGATTCATGAATCATCTCTACAGCTCAGCCCTACAACAGCCCTACAACCATAAACATCACTAACAAAAACATACCATGTCTGACAAAAAAGTAATCTTTGCGATGGAAGGTGTCACCAAAGCCTATCCCGGAGGAAAAACCGTTCTAAAAAATATCTGGTTATCCTTTTATTATGGAGCCAAGATCGGCGTGCTCGGTCTTAACGGATCAGGTAAATCTACCTTGCTAAAAATTATCGCTGGACTAGACGATAATATCCAAGGAAACGTCACCTTCGATAAAGAATATAAAATCGGTTACCTCGCGCAGGAACCAGAACTCGATCCTGAAAAAACAGTAAAAGAAATTGTACAAGAAGGCGTACAACATATCGTGGATGTCGTCACGGCCTACGAAGCGGTTTCTGCTAAACTCGCTGAGCCGATGAGCGACGAAGAAATGATGAAAGTCATCGAAGAGCAAGGCGAGTGGCTCGAAAAAATGGACCAGTTCAATGCTTGGGAATTAGATCATACCTTAGAAGTAGCAATGGATGCCCTGCGTTGTCCACCGGATGATGCGAAGGTTTCTGTCCTTTCTGGAGGAGAGCGCCGTCGTGTAGCGCTTTGTCGATTGTTATTGTCTAAGCCAGATATCTTATTATTGGATGAGCCTACCAACCACTTGGATGCTGAGAGTGTCCATTGGTTAGAGCAGTTCCTAAAATCTTTTCCAGGTACCGTGATTGCGGTGACGCACGATCGTTATTTTTTGGATAATGTAGCAGGTTGGATTTTAGAACTAGATCGGGGAGAAGGAATTCCGTGGGAAGGAAATTATAGTAGCTGGTTAGAGCAAAAAGCCAACCGACTCGCCAACGAAGAAAAAGCAGAATCTAAACGTCAGAAAATTTTACGTCGAGAATTAGAATGGTCTCGGATGAATTCCAAAGGCCGTCAGTCAAAAGGTAAAGCCCGTTTGAATGCGTACGATAATCTAAACAACGCAGAAGTCAAAGAGAAAGAAGCGAAGCTAGAAATCTTTATTCCACCAGGACCGCGATTGGGTGATCAAGTGATTGATATCAAAAATGTCACGAAGTCTTATGACAATCGAATCTTGATGGAAAACCTAAATATTAAAATTCCTAAAAATGCCATTGTCGGAATCATCGGTCCCAACGGGGTAGGTAAGTCCACGCTGTTCCGGATGATCATGGGCGAAGAAAAACCAGATAGCGGTGAAATCAGCATCGGTGAAACTGTAAAGGTCGCCTACGTAGATCAAAGCCATAAAGACTTGGTTCCAGACAAAACGATTTACGAAGTTATCAGCCAAGGCAATGAAGTGATTCAAGTTGGAACGACCGAAGTCAACGCTCGTGCTTACGTAAGTCGCTTTAATTTTGGAGGTAGTGACCAACAGAAAAAAGTAGGTGTCCTCTCAGGTGGAGAGCGAAACCGATTACACTTAGCCATCACTTTACGAGAAGGTGGTAACGTGATCCTACTGGATGAGCCGACCAACGATATTGATGTCAATACCTTACGAGCACTCGAAGAAGCCATCGAAAATTTTGCAGGATGTGTCTTAGTCGTCTCGCACGATCGTTGGTTTATTGATCGCCTGGCAACGCATATTCTTTCTTACGAAGACAATGGCGAATGGGTATTCTACGAAGGTAACTTTAGCGACTATGAGGCTAGCAAGAAAGCAAGACTCGGAGATGTCGCACCAAAGCGTCCACAGTTTAAGACCTTGCTGTAGTTTGGTTAATTAGTTATATTGGTTAATTGGTGGTCATATCGACAAACGAAAATGTTCTAGACCACCAATTAACCAATCCTATAATCCGCACATCCACACATCAAAAAATCCGCAAATCCGCAAGCCTATCAAAAAATCTCCACATCAAGAAAATCCTCCCTTAATCGAGACCGCTCGTCTTGGTATTCGCCCTTGGACGATGGACGATCTTCCCGCGATGGCGGCGATCAATGCCAATCCCGAAGTGATGCGTCATTTCCCTTCTACACAAACCGAAGCCGAAACCAAAGCTTTTATTGAGCGCGCACAAAAATCCTACGAAGAACTTGGCTATACTTATTTTGCGGTCGATCATTTAAAAGATAAAAAGATGATCGGGTTTATTGGTTTAGCTTATCAAAAATATGAATCTCGTTTTACACCTGCTACGGATATTGGCTGGCGCTTAGATCCTGCCTATTGGGGACTAGGACTGGCTACCGAAGGTGCGCAAGCTGCACTAGGATTTGGTTTACAAGTTTTAAAACTTCCTAAGATTATCGCCGTCGCCGTTCGCGCCAACAAACCATCGATCAAAGTGATGGAAAAAATCGGATTAAAAAAACTAGGTAATTTTCAGCATCCTTTATTATTGGATTATCCTGAGTTGAAATCTTGTGTTGCCTATGGAATTGAGCGGGGTAAATAACGTGTTAAGAAGCGACGTTTACCAAACTTCTTTGACAACTGAAGTTGTTTAGCAGGATGAATCTCTAGTTTGGTAAACGTGAGCGTCGGCCTTTTTCTTTTCGTTGAAAAACGTTTACCAAACTATGGAAGGTTGATAAAAACGACTAATCTTTTGCCTAAAGTTTAGTAAACGTTTTGGGGAACGTTTAATTTAATTTTTCTTTTCAAGGCCTTACGGCAAAATAATTTCACAAGTATAATAATCTTCTTATTTCGGTAGTTATAGTCTATCGAATAAACCATTTATTTTTTCGGAATAATCCCATTTTTTTGAAATAGGAGTTTTACGGAATAATAGGGTGGCCACGTTTACCAAACTTCGACAACTATTTAAATCTTATATAAGGAGTTT